>JBKJOI010000885.1:0-2924 GCA_046595695.1 Haliangiales bacterium
CGCGAGCACGGATTTCTGCGCGGGACCACACGCGGCGAGGGTGACGACGGTGGCGGCGACGAGGATCATACGAACGGAGCGCATGCGGCGCAGAGGCTACCACGCGTGCCGGCGCCGCACGCCCCGCGCCGCACGCCGCGCTCGCGCCGACGTGCGCTTCCTTGACTTCACCCGCCGCGGCGGGAAAATGGGGCGCCTTGCTCCTGCGCCCACGCACGCTGGCGTACGTCGCCGCCGCCTTGGGCGCCACGCTGCCGCCGCTCCTCTCGCCGTCACGCGCGCACGCGTACGAGTTCGAGGTGCAGGCGACCACGGCGGGGCAGGGCTACACGGTGCGCTGGCTGCGCTTCTCCGAGCGCGATCGCTGGCTCAACCGGCGCCGCTTCACGCAGACGCTACGCCTCGACGTCTGGGACATCCTCGCGCCGCCCTTCGATCCCGCCGACCCCGAGGCCACGCCGCGCGCGCCCGCCGACCTCTACCTGACGTCCATGCTACGCCTCGACCACGACTTCGGCGAGTACGCGGCCGGCTCGGTCGAGCACCTGGATCGCGGCGTGACCCTCGTCGATCCCGCGCTCGATCTGGTGCCCGAGCTCGCCCAGGACAACCTGCAGCTCGACGTACCCTACGCCTACCTGGGCGGCCGCGAGCTGTTCGGCTGGCTCGACTTCCGGCTCGGCCGGCAGCTCGAGGCCTTTGCACTCGACTGGTACGCCTTCGACGGCCTGCAGCTCAGGGCGCACACGTCAGCCCACTTCGTGGTGGAAGCGCACGCCGGCCTGCTGGTGCGCTCCGACTCGCTGTGGGGCTCGCCGGCGAACGATCCCGACGGCACCTCCGACGCCGACTGCCGCCGAGTCGAGAGCGGCGGCGACACGTGGATCCCTGCCGACGACTGCGCGCAGCGGCGCGCGCTCATGCCCGGCTTCGGCTTCGCGCTCGAGAGCGAGGGCCTGCGCCACGTGCGCGCGCGCGTCGCCTACCGGCGCGCGCAGTCGAAGGCCGTAGACGCCTACCCGGGTGCAGCGCCCGCCTGGGGCGTCAACGAGGAGAAGCTGGTCGTCGACGTGCGCGGCGATCTCTTCGACGGCGGGTTGTCGCCGTGGGCGGCGGCGCGCTGGAACTTCGTGCTCGGCCTCGCCGACGAGGCGCAAGCGGGCGTGCGCTTCGCCTGGGCCGATCAGGGGCTCTCGCCCGAGGTCGTCTACTCGTACCCGAGCTTCGACGCCGACTCGATCTTCAACGTGTTCGCGAGCGAGCCGTACACCGATCTTCGGCTGGTCTACGATGTCTGGCCCGGCCGCGGCCGGCTGCGCGCGTGGGCGCGCGGCTCGTGGCGGCGCTTCGAGAACTCCACCGACGGCCTGGCGATGGGCGAGTCGATCGACGCGTCGGCGACCTCGACCGGCGTGGGCGCGGGCGCGCGGCTGAAGTTCGACCGCGGCCACGCGCGCCTCGACCTGTTCCGCGAGGACGGCTACGGCGGCCTGCGCGCCGGCGGCGATCTGTCGGGTCGCGCCTGGCTGACGGGCGACCTACAGCTCGAGGGCCGCGTGACGCTGGTGACCTTCGAGGACGACACCAGCAGCCTGCAGGGCACCAGCTTCGGCGCCCAGGCGGGCGTGCGCTGGCTGCTGCACGACGGCGTCGCGCTGCACCTGATCGCCGAGGACAACTCGAATCGTATCGACCGCAACCAGCTCAGGATGCTCGTGCTCCTGGACCTCGCCTTCGTGCCGGAGATCTAGAGGAGTGGCTTGAGAAAGATCGTCATGCTGGTGGGCCTGCTGGTGCCGATGGTGGCGCTGGCCGAGCTGGGTATCGACCCGGCGCCGTCGAGCGTCGTGTACCCGCCGCAGCAGCTGCCGCTGTCCTTCTCGCACGCGCGCCACGCCGAGCGCGGCGCGGCCGAGTGCGTGCTGTGTCACACCGCGGCGGCGACCTCGATGCGCGCGTCGGATGACCTCATGCCGGAAGAAGCCGCGTGCACACCCTGCCACGCGATCGACCGCGCGCGGCCGCGCAAGGCGGTCGCCCAGGGCCAGCCGCCCGCCGCGTGCGGTAGCTGCCACGCCGGCTGGGACGGGCAGGGCGCGCCGCCGCGCGTGGTCGTGCCCGCGCCCAACCTCAAGTTCGCTCACAAGCTGCACACCGGCGTCACCTGCGCGAGCTGCCACGGCGACCTGAAATCGGTCGGGCTCGCGACTCGCCTGCACCTGCCGCGCATGGCCACGTGCATGGGCTGCCACGACGGCAAGACCGCGCAGGCGAAGTGCGTGACCTGCCATCCGGGCGACGCCTCGGGGCGCATGAAGACCTCGTTCCCCGAGGGCCAGCTGGTGCCCACCGGCGCGCAGCGCGGCGATTCGCACGATCTGCGCTTCCGCACCGACCACGCGCGCGTCGCGCGCAGCGAGGCGAAGTACTGCGAGAGCTGCCACACGCAGGCGTTCTGCGTCGAGTGCCACGACGGCAAGCTCAAGCCGATGGATCTGCACGCGGGCGACTACCCGAACACCCACGCCGCCGACGCGCGCCGCAACACGCCCGACTGCAAGTCGTGTCACCGGCTGCAGACGTTCTGCACCGGCTGCCACGCGCGCACCGGCGTCACCGGCGACAAGCGCACCGGCGAGTTCGCGGGCAGCCGTCTCGCCGAGCCCGCCGCGCCGCGGATGCACAAGCCCGCATTCCAGACCGGCAACACGCCGGGCGAGCGCATGTCGGATCACCACGCGTTCCAGGCGCAGCGTAACCTGCGCTCGTGCGTGTCCTGCCATCGCGAGGACTTCTGCATGTCGTGCCACACCTCGCAGCCGGGCGCCGCGGCGCAGATCAGCCCGCACCCGCGCGGCTGGCGCGGCAGCCGAAAATGTGAGGCGCTGGTCCAGAAGAACGAGCGCGTGTGCCTGCGCTGCCAC
>JBKJOI010000489.1:0-16154 GCA_046595695.1 Haliangiales bacterium
ACGTCGCCGCGCAGCTCGAAGCGCGCGTGGGCCTTCTGCGAGTCGGCCGGCACGATGCCGTCCTTGACGTCGAAGTAGGGCGGGCTGCCAGTGACCAGATCGAACGCCTCGGCTTCGACCGGAGTGTCGCGCAGGTCGCCGTGCAGCAGGGTGACGCGCGCGTGGAGCCCGTTGGCGGCGACGTTCTCGCGCAGCAGCCGGAAGCTGATCTCCTGCGCCTCGATCGCGGTGAGCGTCGCCTGCGGGTAGCGCCACAGCGCCAGGAGCCCGACCGAGCCGATGCCGCTGCCCAGATCGAGCAGGCGGGTCGCGCTCGCGACCTTGGTGACCGCGTACCAGGCGGTCAGCAGATCGTCGGTAGAGTGGCGGTGGCCCCGGCGGCGCTGGAAGATCGTCCAGTCGCGGGTGAGGCCGTCGAGCGTCATCTGCTCGCCGAGCTCGAGCTCGAGCGCCACGAGCCGGCGCGTTCGATCGTCGTCTTCGGGCGGAGCCACCTGCCCAGGGTGCCACGCCCGGCGATCGCGGGCGATCGCGATCGCCCGGGCGCACGGAGGCGGCGCGCCGCGATTGCGGCGGGTCAGGGCAGCGGCTGCCGCTCGAGGATGAACGGCAGCAGCCGGGCGATGTTGCGCGCGTCGTCGATGCCGCGGTGCGGGGTGCCCTCGAAGCGCAGGCCGGCGCGATGGAGCGCCCGGCCGCAGCCGAGCTTCTTGGTCTCGCCGGGCAGCCGGGCGAAGCGCTCCTTCAGGTTCCAGTGCTCGTGGCCGAGCGGCAGGCGCACGCCGTGGCGCCGCTCGTCGCGCGCGATCTGGTTCTTGTCGTAGTCGCCCCACGAGCAGAACAGCGCGTCGCGTCCGTGCATGAACGCGGCGAACGCCGCGGCGGCCGCGGTGAACCCGGGCGCGGCGTCCACCTGCGCCTGCGTGATGGTGGTGAGCCGGGTGCAGAAGGGCGTGAGCGTCGGGTGCCGGCGCGGGCGGATGAAGGTCTGGAACTCATCCGTGCACGCGAGCGTCTCGGCGTCGACGAGGACCGCGCCGATCTCGATGATCTCGCTCTGATCGCGGGGAATGGTGTCCAGGTCATCGCAGGTGGCCTCGAGGTCGATGACGAGGAATGGCTTGGTATTCGTGTTACGCATTCGTGATGCTCCTTGGTATCGAGCTGGTTCTACGCGCGTCGTGACCGAACGCGCCGGACAGAAACCCGGACACCTCGGCAAGCCGCCCGCGGGCTACGGCTGGGCCGACTACCTCGCGGCGCTCGTCGAGCAGCACGGCACGCTCGCCGCGGTGGCATGGAAGGTGCTCGAGCACACCGACGGCGCCGAGGACGGCGCCTCGGTCGAGCGTGCGCTGCGCCGGCTGCGCAGCCGCGGCCAGCGCGACGGCGGGAGCTGGGGCCAGCGCCTGCTGCGCGTCTTCGGCGTGCCCGCGAGCGTCGAGGCCCGCCTGCGCTGGATGGGCCTCTACCACAGCCCGTTCGGCGACCTACCCTTGCCGGTCTGTCGCGATCAACTGCGGCTCTGGGACCGGCCGCCGCTGTCGGCGGCGCGCGCGCGCCTGTGGATTCACCTGGGCTTCGCACACTGCGCGCTGCGGGCGCGTGCCTTCGACGAGGCCGAAGTGCACCTGGCGCGGGCGCGTGCCGCGCTCGCCGGCGCGAACGCGGGCCACGAGGCTGCGCAGGTCGAGATCGCGCTCGCCTCGGCCTACGCGGTCGGGCGGCCGGACGAGCACGGCCGCGCCGCTCCGCTCCTCGACGACGCCGAGCGGGGCCTGAGCGGGGCGGGCGCGGCCACGCTCTCCGAGGCCGACCTGGTCTGCTTTCGCGCCCGGCTGGTCGATCAGCGGGCCTTCGCGCTGAACCGGGCCGGCGAGCACGCCGCGGCGCTCGCGCGCTACGAGGCGTTGCCCCGCGCCGACGTCCACCCGTTCGCGAGCTACCGCCGCGACGCCGGCCTGGCCTACGGCTATCACCGCACCGGCCGGCCCGCCGAGGCGCGGGCGTGTGCAGCGCGTGCGGTCGAGCACGCCGGCGACGGCGGCTACACACGCCTGCGGGTGATGGGACTGATCCTGCAGACCAAGGTGCTCGGCTTTCCCGAGGCCGAGGACGCGCTCCAGCGCGCGCATGCGATCGCCATCCGTCTCGAGGACGACGAGCTGCTTGCACGCGTGGCACGGGTACGGGCCTGAGGCGGCGCGCTGCGCTCCTGGAGCGTGCTCGCATGCCACGGTGTGACAGGTGCGCTCAGGCTGAGCGCGGCGGCCTTGGTCCGCGGACTCGCAAAGTCGTCGGTTTTGTTAGTACTCCGCGGCTTCGTTCCTGCCCGGAACCTTGTCATACGGCTGGCACGAGACCTGCTGAAGGGACCTTCGCGCCGGCAAAGGTCAGTCGAGTGGCAGGAGGCCAGAGACATGAAGAACGCGAACAACGGTCAGAGCATGCGCATCACCATCAGGCTCACGCCCTTCCAGGCACGCCAGCTCTGGTTGCTGCGTAACGCCGACCTCCCCGCGGGCGCGGCGCCGCGCACCGCCACCGCGGTGCTCATCCGTGCACTGCTCGACGCGAGCAAGGCGAGCGCCGCCGCCGACAACGCGCGCGCCGCGGCCCCGGGCCCGAAGCGCGACGACGTCCGGGCGAACCGCGAGAACCGCGAGAACCGCGAGACGCACGCGGACCAGAACGCCGCCTGATCGGCCGCGCGGCTACGACTTCGGTTTCGGCGCGCGCTTCCGGATCAAGCCTTCCTGGATGGTCGACGCCACCAGGCGGCCGTCGTGCGTGAACACGCTGCCGCGCACCAGGCCACGTGCCTCGTGCGCAGCCGGGCTGTCCATCACGTGCAGCAGCCACTCGTCGATGCGGAACGGCTGGTGGAACCACATGGCGTGGTCCAGGCTGGCGATCTGCTTGCCCGGGGTCAGGAACGACACCCCGTGCGGCAGGAGCGCCGTGCCGATGAACGCGTGGTCCGAGGCGTACGCGAGCAGGTAGCGGTGCAGCGCCGGATCGTCGGGCAGCTTGCCGCGCGTGCGCAGCCAGACCTTCCGGTGTGGCGCCCGCGGCGTGGGGTGGAAGGGGTCATCGGGGGCGTCGGCGATGCGGACCTCGAAGGGTCGCTCACCGATCAACCGCTCGCGGATGCCCGGCGGGATCAGGTGGGTGGCCGCCGCGACCCGCTCCTGTTCGGTCGGTAGCGACTCGGGCGGCGGCGCCTCGGGCATGGCGTCCTGGTGCTCGAAGCCTTGCTCGGGCTTCTGGAACGACGCGGCCAGGTTCAAGATCGTCTGGCCGCCCTGGATCGCGACCACACGGCGCGTCGTGAAGGACCCGCCGTCACGGCTACGGTCGACGTCGTACACGATCGGACGGGTCACGTCGCCGGGCCGCAGGAAGTACGCGTGCAGCGAATGTGGCGGACGCTCCGCGGGCACCGTCTGCGACGCCGCCGACAGCGCCTGCCCGAGCACCTGCCCGCCGAACACGCTACCCCAGCCCAGGTCCTGGCTCTGCCCGCGGAACAGGTTCTCCTCGAGCTTCTCGAGCGCAAGCAGCTTCACGAGCTCGTCGAGTATCGCTGACATCGTTGCGACCAGCGTGCCGCCCGGACGCCCGTGAGTCCAGGCGGATCGCAGTACGCCGGCCGCAGCACGCGCTTCTTCCGGTACGCTGCGCGCATGCGCGTCGAACGCTTCGTCCTCCACAGCAGCACCTGGCAGAACCTCGCGGAGACGGCTATCGCCGCCGAGGAGGCCGGCTTCGACGCGTTCGCCTTGCCCGAGGTGGCCCACGATCCGTTCATCCCGCTCGCGTTCGCGGCCGCGCGCACCAGCCGGATCGGCCTGCGCACGGCCATCGCGGTGGCGTTCGCGCGCAGCCCGATGATCACCGCCAACCTCGCGTGGGATCTGCACGCCGCGTCGGGCGGCCGCTTCTGCCTGGGCCTGGGCACGCAGATCCAGGCGCACATCGAGCGGCGCTTCTCGGCGACGTGGACCAAGCCACGCTCGCAGCTGCGCGAGTACGTGCTCGCCATCCGCACCATCCACCGCGCCTGGGAGAAGCAGGCCAAGCTGAAGTTCGTCGGCAACCACTACGGCTTCACGCTCATGACGCCCGAGTTCTCGCCGAAACCGGCGGGCCTGCCGCCGGTGCCGATCTACACCGCGGCGGTGCGGCCCGCGATGATCGAGCTGGCCGGCGAGGTCGCCGACGGCGTGCGCCTGCACGGCTTCATGACGCGCAAATACCTGGAAGAGGTCGGCCTGCCCGCGCTCGCCAGGGGGCTGGCGCTGCGCGGCCGCGATCGCGCCGGGTTCGAGGTCTGCGGCGGCGGCTTCGTGGCCACCGGCCCCGACGACGAGGCGGTCACGCGCATGCGCGAGCTGGTCCGCTACCGCGTCGCCTTCTATGCCTCGACCCCGAGCTACTTCCCGGTGCTCGACGCGCACGGCTGGCGCCCGCTGGGCGAGAAGCTGCGCACCATGACGCTCACCGGCAAGTGGAGCGAGATGGCCGCGCTCGTCGACGACGAGGTGCTCGACACCTTCTGCGTCTCGGGCACCTTCCGCGACCTCGCGCCGCGCGTGGCCGCGCGCTTCGGCGGCATCACCGACTGCGTCGAGCTCAACCTCCCCGACGGCACGCCCGAGGGCGCCGCGCGCGAGCTCCTCCTCGACCTGCACGCCATCCCCAGCCCGTGCGCGCAGGTCGTGACCTCGTGGGACGACGTGCCCGAGACCTACGTGGCTCCAGCCCCTCCGATCGAGGCCGCGCCGGCGTCATGACGCGCAGCGTTGTGATAGTTGTCCTGTAGTTGCGTATAGTTACATCATCGTCACATGTAAGAAATCGCAGACATGGTAGGTCTAACGCGCTGCATCATTCGAAAGGGTGCGGAACCGACCATGCTGACCTCCTTCGATCTCGAGCTCTTCGTCGCCATTGCCAACACCCGCAGCCTGACCGTGGCCGCGCGCGTCTGCGGCGTGACGCGCGCGACCATCACGCGCCGGCTCGACGCGCTCGAGACGCACCTCGGCGTGGCGCTGGTCAACCGCACCACCCGCGAGCTCTCGCTCACCGAGGCCGGCGCCGTGTACCTGGACGGTTGCCGCGAGACCCTCGCGCGGCTCCGCCAGGCCGAGGCGGCGGTGCTCGAG
This sequence comes from Haliangiales bacterium, assembly GCA_046595695.1. Classification (GTDB taxonomy): domain Bacteria; phylum Myxococcota_A; class Polyangia; order Haliangiales; family SHYZ01; genus JBKJOI01. The sequence goes on from JBKJOI010000489.1 coordinate 5,172, forward strand.
CTGGGCGGCCGTCCGCGCGGCCAGCTGCGCATCGCTTGCCCGATCATCCGCGTCGAGCAGATCGTGGGCCCGCTGGTCACCTCGTTCGCGCGCGCCTGCCCCGACGTCGACGTGCAGGTCCACCTGACCAGCGAGCCGTGCAACCCACTGGTCGATGGCTTCGATCTCGCCGTGCAGGTCGGCTTCGAGACCCACGCCGCGCTGCTGTCGCGCTGCCTGCTGCGCGAGAAGTATGTGCTGATGGCGAGCCCGTCGTACCTCGAGCGGCGCGGCGTGCCGCAGGAGATCGCCGACCTGACCCAGCACGACTGCATCGTGGCGGTGCGCGCCAACGGCGTCCACGAGCCGTGGCCGCTGGCCGATGGCAGCGTGTTCGTGGCCGAGCGACCGCGCCTGCTCGCCAACGCGGCCTGCCTGATCCGCGAGGGCGTGCTGCAGGGCCTGGGCATCGCGCTCATGGCGCAGTCCCTGGTGCGCGACGACGTGGCCGAGGGCCAGATGGTGCCCGTGCTCGAGGGCCGCGCCGGGCAGGTGTTGCCGGTGAGCCTGGTCTACGCGGCGGGCTCGCGGCTCTCGCCCAAGATCCGCTGCTTCGTAGACTACGCGACGGCGTGGGTCGAGCGGATGGCGAGCTCGGGGCGCACGCCCGGCATGCCCGAGGTGATCGTCCCGGCCGAGCTGGCCGTCCCGCAGCTCCTGGCGATCGCGCCGGCCGCGACACTCAGTCTCGAAGCGCGTCCTGGTGGATGACCTCGGCGGCCTTCTCCGCGATCATGTAGATCGGCACCGCCAGGAAGAAGCCGGGGATCCTCGGGAACACCGACGCGTCGACGACGCGTAGCCCGACGGTGCCGCGCACGCGGAAGTCGCCGTCGAGCACCGCGCTCGGATCGTCGGCGCGGCCGATCTTGGCGGTGCAGCAGGCGTGGTGGCCCCAGGCCTTGTCGCGGATGAACTGCCGGATCTCGGCGCGGGTGTCGACCTCAGGCCCGGGGTAGACCTCGCGAAAGTCGTCGGTGTAGGGCGACAGCTGGCGGGTGCGCTCGACCATGCGCCGCGCGAACAACACGCCGTCGACGAGCGCGTCGAGATCGGCGTCGCCGCGCCCGTCGGCGAAGTACTGGAAGCGGATCTCGGGGCGCTCGCGCGGATCCGCCGAGCGTAGCGACACCTGGCCCAGGTCGTTCTCGGTGTGCGCCTTGAGCACGACCCAGGTGAAGTGCTTGCGGCTCGACGTGGTCTCGGCGCTGTAGCCCGGCCAGTAGCCCTTGAAGTAGCCCGGCAGCCCGAAGATGAACAGATCGGGGTCGGCGAGCGCGGGATCCGAGCGCTTGACCACGCCGACCACGCTGCCGTTGATCGTGTAGACGCCCACGCCGTACTTCCACAGCACGTAGCACGGGTCGCTGGCGTCGAGCTGCGCGCGCGACGCCTTCGGGTCGAAGCTGCAGTCCTTGAGCAGGCGGAACTGATCGCCGAGCAGGCTCGACATCTCGCCGATCACGCCGACCTCGTAGCGATCCTGCAGGTTCGCGCCCACGCCAGGCAGTTCGACGACGGTCTCGATGCCGTGCGCCGCGAGCTGCGCGGGCGCGCCGATGCCCGACAGGAGCAGCAGCTGCGGCGTGTTGAGCGCGCCCGCCGAGAGGATGACCTCGCGGCTGACGCGGATGGCGCGCGCCACGCCGGTGGCGTTCGCCGCGCTGAGCGCCGAGGCGTCGTACAGGTCGGGCCCGTCGAGCCACTCCACGCCGGTCGCGCGCGGCACCGGCCCGGAGCGATCGAAGGTGACGCCGGTGACCAGCGCGCGCGTCTTCAGCGTCAGCGGGTAGCCGGCTTTGATGGTGTCGAGCACGCGCTCGCGCACACCGACGCGCCTGCCGTCCTCGCTCTGCTGCGGCACGCGGAAGACGCCCTCGCCGCCGCCGTCGGGCGCGTTCACATCGCTGCGCACGTAGGCGAGGATCTGCAGCAGATCGCGCACCGGGTTGAAGAAGCGACCGCCGCCCGCGCCGCTGCCCTCCAGGATGGTGGCGACGATCACGCGCAGCATCTTGAAGTCGACCGCGCTGGTCAGCAGGTCGAACATGTCGTCGAGGTGCGCCGACGTGGGCATCCAGCCGCTGAAGCCGTGGCCGGCGGTGCCCGGGGGAAGGTAGCCATTGCGCTCTGCGCGCTCGAAGTAGTGCCGCATCTGCGGCGATCGCCAGGATCCGTCGGGATCCTCGTCGGCGAGGAGATCGGCAATGTGGTCCCAATCGCTGGCGTGGGGCGCGACGGCCACCATGGCATTGAGCGAGGTGCTGCCGCCCAGACCGGTGCCACGTGGGTACCAGATGCCGTCCGGCTGGCCCGGGCCGGCCGGCTGCAGCTTGTCGTCGCGCGCGGCCTGCGCGGGGTCGTCGTAGTGGCTCACGAAGTAGTCCCAGCGCATCCTGGGGTTCTCGCTGGCGAGCGCGTGCCAGGCGGGGATCTGGTAGGTGAGCTCGTCGCCGGCGTCGCCGCCGGCCTCGAGCAGGAGGACCCGATGGCCCTGCTGCGCGAGGCGAGCGGCGAGCGGCCCGCCGCCGGCGCCCGCGCCGACGACGACGTACTCGAACTCTCCGTCCTCGAGGCCGCCCGCGCATCCGGCTCCCAGGCAATGGGCAGGCGCGGCCTGCGTCAGCGCGCCGGTCGTGGCCGCGCTCGCGATCGCGAGCTCCGGCGCGTCCGTGCAGGCGGCGAGGAGGCCCAGTACCAGTGCCCAGGAAGAATGCAGACGGAATGACATGACGACCTTTCGAGGCAAGACGAGACGGTGGCGCGAACCAGGCGATCCGACGAACGACGCGTGCCCGACGCGGACGACTACAGGGTCTTCACGAACTCGATCAGCGCGCGCTTCTCCGCGACGGTCCGGCCCTGGCCGAACTCGTGACCCTTGTTCTCGATGGGGTCGAAGATCGGGATCGCGTTCTGCACGAGCTCCATGAAGTAGGTCGGGCCCTCGAGGATGATGCGGATGAAGTCGGTCAGCCCGAAGCTGGTCAGCCTGAGCGTATCGAGCTCCAGGTCGGCGACCGCGGCGATCGGCACGCCCGGCGGGATCGGGATGCCCAGCTTCAGCTTCTTCAGATCGATGCCGAAGATCGGGAAGGGCAGCTTGAAGCCGATCGGGATCGTGGTCAGGAACGTGAGCTGCGTGGTCCTGGCGACCTTGGTCGGGCGCGCCGCGAGGCCGAGCAGCTGCTCCATGCCTTCGTTGTAGGCGGCCAGGCGGCCGGAGACGCTGACGCCGTGCGCCTCACCGAGCGAGTTGTTGTGCAGGAGCGGCGCCGAGCTCCAGACCGCCCACAGGGACGGCGTGCGGTAGTAGCCGCGGCCGGGCGCGGCCTCGATCGAGCCGGACAGCTCGAGGCCGCCGAGCGCGAAGCGGTAGAGTGGAATGTCGACCGGCGCGAGCGTCTGGTAGTCGACCGAGGCGAACTCCTCCCAGACGCCGCCTTCGCCCGCGTTCGTGCCGAGCGCGCGCGCGCTGTTGGTGCCGATGAGGCCGACCGGGTAGCGGCGCTCGTCGGAGAGGTAGTTCTGCGCGAAGAACGCGGGGTCCTCGACCTGCGCCTTGAACCAGGCGACGCGCGCCGGCTCCTTCAGCCAGGCGAGCTGCTCCGCGCGCGTCCAGCTGGCGAGCTCCTGCTCGAAGAGCGCGTCCTCGCGGGCGGGCACACCGGTGGGGTACTCGGGCTGCTTGCTCGAGTGGCACGACGCGCACTCCTCGGCGAAGACCTGGCGACCCAGCGCGATCTGCGGATCGCTCCACGGCTTGACCTGCGCGGCGCCGCCCGCCGCGTTCTTCAGCTGGTAAGGCGTCACGAACTTCAGGTAGTCGACCAGGTAGGGCGCGAGCGGGATGAGCTGCTGGTAGTCGGCGCACTCGTCGGCGAGCTTGCGCCGCGAGATCGGCGTCTCCAGGCGGCCCGGCACGGTCGGGTGCGCGATGCCCCAGACCGGATCCATGTTGGCGGCGAACTCGGGGAAGCACGAACCGATGTTGATGAACACGCGCAGCGCCGCGCCGCTCACGCCGCTCGAGTCGGCGCCGTCCTTGAGCACGCGGAAGGTGTCGACCTCGCAGGTCTCGCCGTCGCAGGTCTCCGGCTTGATGTCGCCGTTGTCGACGGGCAGGCCGGCCGCGTCGAACTGCTTGACGCGCTCCTTGTGCAGCGGCCGGTACGCGAGGTTGAAGATCGCGTTGATCGTGTTGGGGTTGTGGATGTGGTCGGTGGCCATGCGCGAGGTATCCGACGTGCCCGGCTCCTGGCTGGCGAGGACCTGGCTGAGGAAGTCGTCCTTCGGCATGCCGTCGCCGAAGACCTTGCCCTCCTGGAAGTACTGGTTGCCGAGCGCGAAGACGATCTGCTTCCACGACGCCTGGTTGGGGTTGCCGGGCGGATCGAGCGGGTTGGGCGCGGCGTGGCAGATGGTGCACGCCATGGAGACCTCGTAGGGCGGCTGGACCGCGACCACCTCCTCCATCTCGTGGCTCTTCCACTCGAAGCGATCGTCGGGGGCCTTCAGCCAGCGCTCCGCGGCCACGCGCACGTCGCCGTTGCCGAGCGCCTTCCAGGCGGCCAGGTCGAAGTCGGGGTTCGGGCGCAGGCGCAGGCCGATCACGCCGCTCGAGTACGGATCGCGCGCGCAATTGTCGAGGTAGAGGCCGAACTCGTCGGGCTGGCTGCGCTTCTGGCAGTCGGGGTCGTTCAAGAGGCCCATGCGCTCGAAGCGATCGCTTCTACCGCGCGAGTCGACGACGCGCAGCATGTTGCTGCCGTTCCAGGTCTTCTGCTGCGAGACGCGGAAGAAGTCGCCGCGCTCGGCGGCGAACAGGTGCCAGGTCGAGAGGCCGAGCCGCTGGCCCTCGGTCATGCCCGCGTAGACGTCGGCGAGCTCGGCGTTCGGCGGCAGGAAGCCCTTCACGCCGTAGATGTCCTGGCCCGACTGATCGAAGGCCTGGAAGCGAGCGTACTGCGCGGCCTGGGTCAGCGCCGCGCTCTGGGACTCGAGATCCTCGAGGCCCTGGAGATCCTCGGCGCAGCCCACGAGGCCGAGCCCCGCGAGCGCCACCGTCATTGCATTCAGCTTGTTCACGATTGTCATTTTCTGTCGCCCTCCCTGTCATTTGCGAAATGCGTGGTTCGTTGGCTCGGTCGATCCGTGAATCGGGTCCTTCGGGATCAGCTCGCCGGCGGCGGCGCGGGCAGATCGATGTCGCGACCCTCCTCGCGGAGCTGCTGCTCGACGGCGTCGAACACCTCGGTGAGATCGCAGGTGCTGCCGTCGGCGCGGCCGAAGTCGAGCAGGAAGTAGGTCCAGAAGGCCCACTGGTAGCGGGTGTCGAAGGTCGGGTGGTGCGGGAAGTCGACCAGCGGCGACGCCAGCTCGCCGCAGTACAGGCTGGTGCAGCGGCGCACGTGCGCGCGGCCCAGGTACAGGCCCTTGCAGCGCCCGCCGTCGATCTCGCGGATCTCGTCGAAGACGCGGCGGATCACCGGCAGGCTGCGATCGTCGAAGTAGTTGAGGACGATGGACGGGTTGGTGTCGATCACCACCGACTCGTTCAGGAACGACAGGTGAACCGGATCGAGGGTGCCGCTGGGCGGCGGCACGACCTGGCCGCGGTCGTTGACGCCGACCTCGACCTGGCCGACCGGGCCGCGCGTGACGTAGGCGTCGAACAGATCGAGGACCGCGCCGGCCGGCGTCTTGATGATCTTGTTGTCGAGGCGAACGATCGGGTCGCCGTTCGGGTGCGTCGCCGAGGAGATGACGCGCAGGGTCTTGCCGCCCCAGAGCTGCGAGGCCAGCCAGTTCAGCTCGGGCAGGCTGCTGAACAGCACCGGATAGCCGGTGCCGACGCCGGTGGGCACGTAGGTCGCGGTGCCCTGCGCGAACAGGCGGCCCAGCGCCAGCTCACCGTCGGGCACGGCGGGCAGGCTCGCCAGCCAGGTCATGGTCGGCGTCACCGGCGGCGGGCTGCTCACGGCCGCCTGCTGTGACGAGATCGCTTCGCTTGCCTGTGTATCGAATGTGTCTTCGGTTACGCATGCTCCATTTGCCAGCAGCAATGCAGCCAGCATTCCGAGCCCCGTAATTCGCATCATCCCGGCGGTGGTTTTCATGAATCGACCAACTACCAGTTTGCTCGCCGCTGGGCCGGCACCGTTTTCGGACATCAGTCGACCGCTATTGCACCGGGCTTCATCTCGACGCCGGTCGTAAGGTTGATTCGTGAGCACGAGCGTCGCGTCGTATCTGGTCGGTTACCTGAATCAGCTCGGCGTCCGACACGTGTTCGGAGTGGGCGGCGCGAACATCGAGGACGTCTACGGCGCCGCGATCCCCATCACGCTCGACGAGGCCATCGAGCAGGTTCGGCTGAAGCCGGGCAGCCTGCTGGCGCTCGGCGGCTTCTCGCACGCGGGCGACTACGCGGCCTCGGCGATCGTGCGCTGGGGGAAGGTGGCCTGCCGTGCCAGGTGGCGCAGCGTGAGCAGCAATCCGGCGCCGTGACACGTGGGTAAGCCGCACCACACCTGTATCAAGCGCGCGCCGATTTCTGCCTGCTCGACCCCGCAATACGTGGGTTCACGCACGCCGCGCGCCCGTTCCACTTGCCCCTGGTAGGTTCTCCGTGGTGATCTGGGCTGTTCCTTGGGTGGAAGCACATCCATCCTGAACAGGGGGCTCGAGAAGATGGTCTTCACAATGGGGATGGGGCGAAAGTCACGTTCGTCACACTGGGCTGCGCTCGCGGTCCTCGCGCTGTTCGCCAGCCACGGTTGCACCGGCGACATCGGCTCGCCCGGCGGCGGGACGACGGCGCCGCCGCCGTTCACCGGCGAGACGGGCACCATCCTGTTCGTCACCCAGGTGCCGGTCGCGGGCTTCACCTGCGTCACCAGCACCTTCGCCAACCACGAGGGCAGCGTCACCGCGGCGCCGCGCGGCGGCGATCTCATGATTCGCTACCCCGACGGCACGCTGCGCAACCTGACCCGCGAGGCCGGCTTCGGCATGACCGGGCTGCAGGGCGACAAGGCGATCGCGGTGCGCCAGCCCTCGGTGCACTGGGACGGCAAGAAGGCCGTGTTCTCGATGGTCGTCGGCTCGCCCGAGCAGTTCGACTACAACCAGTACCGCTGGCAGCTCTACGAAGTCACCGGCCTGGGCAAGAACGAGCCGGTCTCGATCACCCTCGTGCCCCGGCAGCCGGCCGAGTACAACAACATCGCGCCCACCTACGCGACCGACGATCGGATCATCTTCGCCTCGGATCGCCCGCGCGACGGCGAGGCGCACCTGTACCCGCAGCTCGACGAGTACGAGAGCGCGCCGACCGTCACGGGGCTATGGAGCCTCGATCCGGTGGGCGGCGATCTGCGCATCCTCAACCACGCGCCGAGCGGCGTGTTCTCGCCCTCGGTCGACAGCTTCGGCCGCGTGATCTTCACCAAGTGGGATCACCTGCAGCGCGATCAGCAGGCCGACGCCGAGCGCCTTGAGCCCGGGCGCTACGGCGCGTTCACGTACGCCGACGAGAGCGCCGGCGCAGCGCGCGACGGCAGCCTCGTCGGCGCCGAGGTCTTCCCGGAGCCGCGCGCCGAGGCCGACCCCGACACGCTCGCGAACGTCGCCCTGCACACCTACAACCAGTTCCTGCCCTGGGAGGTCAACGAGGACGGCAGCGGCGAGGAGACGCTCAACCACGTCGGCCGCCACGAGCTGGGCGGCAGCTACATCTTCGGCAGCTTCAAGGACGACCCCAACCTCACCGACGTCATCCCGCCGACGCACGCGAATCGCTACGATGTCCGCGGTGACGGCGGCTTGTTCTACCTGCGCGAGGATCCGAAGCACCCCGGCACCTACTACGCGACCTTCGCGAGCGAGTTCGGCACCGCCGGCGCGGGCGCGTTGCTCAAGTTCGCAGGCGAGCCGTCGCGCAACCCCGAGGCGATCGAGCTCCTCGAGGTCACCAGCCGCGCGAGCTACCTGCAGCCCGAGAGCCCCAGCGGCGCGCCCGACAGCACCGGCCACTACCGCAACCCGCTGCCGATGAGCGACGGCAACCTGATCGCCTCGCACACGTCCGAGGTGCGCGGCGCCAAGAACAACGGCACGCGCGCCGCGCCCGCCTGGAACTATGCCTTTCGCCTGAAGGTCCTGAAGCCGGACGGCGCGCTCGTCACGGCCGGCGCCACGCTCACCGAGGGCATCCCGGCCGACATCAGCTACTTCGATCCCGACGTGCGGGTCAGCTACTCCGGCCTGCTCTGGGAGCTCGACGCCGTCGAGGTCGCGGTGCGCGCGCGCCCCACGCCGCGCGTGCAGCCCATCGAGGCGCCCGAGCTGTCCGTCTTCGCCGACACCGGCGTCGACGTCGAAGCCCTGCGCGCCTGGCTGCGTGACAACGACCTCGCGCTCATCATCAGCCGCAACGTAACCTCGCGCGATCGCGCCGACGTGCAGCAGCCCTTCAACCTGCGCGTCCCCGGCGGCGTGTCCACGATCGCCAAGACCGGCACGATCTACGACGTGTCGTTCATGCAGATCTTCCAGGGCGATGCCGTCCGCGGCTACGGCGGCATCGACCAGCCCCGGAGCGGCCGTCGGCTGCTCGCGCGCCCCATGCACGGCCCGGCGATCTCCCCCGCGCCGGCCGGCGCCGCGGCCGGCAGCGTAGCGCTCGGCCTCGACGGCTCGATGGCCGCCTTCGTGCCCGCCCGCCGCGCGCTCTCCTGGCAGCTGACCAGCCCGACCAACGCCGCCGTGGTCCGCGAGCGCAACTGGGTGTCCTTCCAGGCCGGCGAGATCCGGACGTGCGCCGTCTGCCACGGCCTCAACACCGTGGATCAGATCGGCGGCGGGCTGCCCACGAATCCTCCCGAGGCGCTGCGCACGCTCCTGCTGGAATGGGTCGCCTCGCAGCCTTGAGGTAGCGACCGAGCCTGCCACGCCCGCTCCACGACGTCGACCCCGCGCGCGACCTCCGCGAGGCCATCCTCCCCGCCGATCGCGGCGAAGTCCTGCTGCCCTGGCAGCTCACGCGCTGAGCGGCGCTGCCGGCAGCGCCTGCCACGGGTAATGGCTCACGCGCCAGACGGGGCGCCGCGAGCAGATACGGCCTGGATGACAACCTCTCCGGTTGTCTGGTCTATTGCCGTGATACTGCCTCTCGGTCCGCAGGTGGTAGCGAGTAACGAGGTAGCAACGTGACCTCCGGAGGTGGCAGTGATCGTCTCATGCGCACTCCACACTCTTGACCATGCGGTGCTCTGATCGCGCGCGAGCGCGACCGGGGTCGACGTGGGCCCCGCAATAGCTAACCTTGTGGCCTTGCTGGAACGCCGGCATGGCGAGTGCCTACGCAAGGTGGCACTTTGGGGCCGGACGGACTGAGGAAGCGCCTCATCGACACCAAGAAGCACCTGTTGTCCATGCTCGACGAGAGCACTCACGCCAAAGAGATTCAGAAGGCCGCCTGTTCACGCGAATGAGCAATCGCCTGCTGGAGCGGATTACACAGAATTTCTGGACTTGATCTGTTCAACTCTCGTCAATCGCAAGTTCCGGCCGGGCGAGCACTTGTGCAAACTTACCGTAGGTACGCTCCAACTTTACTCCGCACCAAGGGCAATGGAGTAGCCCGACCTCTGCAACAAGGGACAGTGCTATCGAGCCCAGCGCCACCGCATGGCTCTCGCTGCCTTTGTCCACCGCGCGAAACTGCAGAGTAAATTGAGACATACCTTCGGATGACAGTCCAACCAAGACGGCTGGGCCTCGGTGGCCGCCATTGTCATACTGGGCCTGGAATCCGGCGCAACACCATCTAACCTTGTCGCCACTCACTATTGCTCCAAAACAGGTGTGAAGAACTTGACGACGAACTCCGTGGCCGCAGGTGCAAACCTATACTCCAAAGCCTGTACTCCGCCCGCCATCGCAGTTGTGCTCCTAGTCACTAGGCCTACGCTTTGTAGCATGTTCATCAAGGGAGCAGGTATGTTCGCAACAAAGAGCTGACCGCCAGCTTGCGCTGCCTGAGTCAAGGCAACAGCGCCGTTGCCAGCAGCGGTCGAGAGCGCGCGACCGGCAATCGGAGCCTGGGACAGACGAGTGAATAGCTGAACGGTAGGCGCAGAGGATAGCTGTGCCGCCTTCTCAACAGCCGTTCTGGAGACATCGCCGAAGGGCCCCGCAACCCGAGGACCACAGTTCTGGGTGCAGTTCTGTGCGCCCCCTAAGAAGTAGAGGCCTATCCCGGCGCTGGCACTCGTTAGGTAGGTGATCCCGGCCCGAACAAGGCCGACTCCCCCAACGGCACCCAGTCCGATCGCTACGTACCGAGCCACAGTGGCGTTCACTCCTTGGTGGAAGTCGAAGTTCTCCTGCCACTCTTCGTGCGAGCAGCTCTTTCCACCGGCGGACTGCGCCCGACACACATCGTTGGCGTAGCAGGAGCTGAGCCCCTCAGGACAGCGACCGTCGGGGTCGTAGTACCGCAGCGGGTTGTTCGACGTGAACTGATAGAGGTTCAGACTCTGGACAGATGCTAGGCCGACTTCCGGTGTGAATCTAAAAAGCGGATCCCCTGCGGACCATCGCAATGCCAGTGCATCGTAGTAGCGGAAACCGTAGTAGCGCAGAGAGCTTGCCTGATCGGCTTCCTTGCCGTTGAATTGCCGACGATGGTCACTGGCGCCGAACTCATGCACGACTTCGCCGAATGCTCCGTACACGAAGCTCGCCTCGACCTGGCCACCTGGGCCCATGGAGAGCATCAGGTTGCGCAGGGCGTCCGAGAAATGAATCTCCACGACTGGGATCGTCGTTCCCGTACGCTCGGCGCGCGCGAGCGCTCCGGAGCCGTCGCTCAGGTGGATGTACCGAGTCGCGACGCCGCCCGCGAGCGGCATCTGGGTCTCGCTCTCCCCGAACCAG
>JBKJOI010000933.1:0-2829 GCA_046595695.1 Haliangiales bacterium
GCCGAGCCGCGCGGCCAGCTCCTCCACATCGAAGGCGCGCCCCTCGTGCTCCAGCGCGGCGCGCTCACGACGCAGCCGGAACATGGCGCGGCGCTGCTCCCTGGTCGTCCCGATGCGAGCATGAGGGGCGCGCCTTCGATGTGGAGGAGCTGGCCGCGCGGCTCGGCGTGGACGCCGCCGCGCTGCCGGCGCTCGAGCAGCACCTCGGCTCGTCCGAGGTCCAGCTCGACGCGCCGGTCTCGCCCGACGGCCTGCACATGCAGACGCGCGGGGACCTCCTGGTCGCGCCTGCCGAGGAGCGGCCCGACGAGCTCGCCGAGCGCCGCGAGTACCGCGCCCTGGCGGCGCGGACCGCCGCCGAGTTCGAGCGCCAGCTGGTCGGTCGTGACCGCAAGCTTTTCCGGCTGCGCTGGCTCGCCGAGGACCAGCCGACGCTGAAGGAGATGGGTGATCGCTTCGGCATCAGCCGGGAGCGCGCGCGCCAGCTGGAGAATCGCATCCTCGGTCGCTTCCGGGCGTTCGCCGAGCCGCGGCTGTGCGAGGCGCCGCGCTGATCGCGCCGGCGCCCAAGGCCTTCCTCGGCGCACGCCGAGGTGGCTGATCGCGCTCGTCGCGACCGGCATCCACGGCGCTCTGTACTTGCTGCCGAAACGGGACCATGTCCACACGCACGAGCCGCACTCCACGGCGTCTGAAATCGCGCACGCGACGCATGTGCCAGGCCGAGGTTTCGCCAAGAGCGTGCTCGACCGTCCTCCCGAACGGATGCTCCTCGTGGTCGTCCCTGCGAATCGCGAGATCGACCTCGCCAGGTCGCACGAGCCGCTCCCGCGCACCGAGCTGCGCGGCCTGGCCGAGAGCGTTGTGCACCTTCTCTCTGAGGAAGCGACCCGCTCCGGCGTCGAGGTGGCCCTGGCGGCCGGGCCGCCGGTGATCTCGCTGGTCGATCCCGAGCGCCTCAAGCAGGTGCTGCTCAACCTGGTGCGCAACGCCATGCAGGCCGCCAGCCTGGGCGGCCACGTGCGCGTGCAGGTCGGCGAGGGCGGCGATATCGCCTGGCTCGAGGTCATCGATGACGGCCCCGGGCGCAGCGATCCCGACGCGCCGATCTTCGAGCCGTTCTACACTTCCAAGCCCGAGGGCACCGGCCTCGGGCTGTCCATCGTGTACCGCATCGTCACCGACCACGGGTCTCTCTGCCGGTGTCCGGCGGACCGCAGGTGCAAGGAAAGTAGCCATGTCGACCGCTCGTGGACGTATCCTGATCGTGGACGACGAGGCGAACGCGCGCACCGCGCTCGCCGAGTTCCTGCGCGACGAGGGCTACACGGTCGAGACCGCCGCGGACGGCTTCAAGGCGCTGCCCCAAGCTTTGAGGAGTTCGCGCCCGAGCTCGTGCTCACCGATCTGCGCATGCCCGGCATGGATGGCCTCGAGCTGATGCGCAAGGCGCGCACGCGCCTTGCGCTCGAGAAGCAGTCGCTGATCGTCGAGAACCGCGCCCTGCGCGCGCAGCTCGAGGATCGCCGCCGCCGCACCATCGTCGGCACCTCGCTGGCGTGGCGCCGCACCATGGACGTCCTCCTCCAGGCCTCGCCCTCCGAGGCGACCGTGCTGCTCCTCGGCGAGAGCGGCACCGGCAAGGAGCTGCTCGCGCGCACGCTGCACGAGAACTCGACGCGCGCCGGCAAGCCGTTCATCGCGGTCAACTGCGCCGCCATCCCCGAGTCGATCCTCGAGGCCGAGCTGTTCGGCTACGAGAAGGGCGCGTTCACCGGCGCGACCGCGCGCCGCGAGGGCCGCTTCGAGTCGGCCAACAACGGCACGCTCTTCCTCGACGAGCTGTCCGAGATCCCGATGCACCTGCAGGTGAAGCTCCTGCGCGTCCTCCAGGAGGGCGAGATCGAGCGCCTCGGCTCGGGCGGCCGGCCCACGCGCATCGACATCCGCCTGGTCGCCGCGACCAACAAGGACCTGCACCGCGCGGTCAAGGAAGGCCGCTTCCGCGAGGACCTCTTCTACCGCCTGAACGTCATCAGCCTGGTCGTGCCGCCCCTGCGCGACCGCCGCGACGACATCCCGCTGCTCGCCGAGCACTTCATCCAGGTCTACCGCGAGAAGAACGCCAAGCCGATCGTCGGCTGCTCGCGCCGCGCCCTCGAGCTGCTCTCCGACTACACCTGGCCCGGCAACGTGCGCGAGCTCGAGAACGCGATCGAACGCGCCGTCGTCTTGACCCGCTCGACCAGCCTGGGCGAGGACGACCTGCCGCGCGAGATCCGCGAGGCCCAGCACACCGACGGCGGTGGCACCACCGGACCGGGCGGCGCGCGCGTGCTCAGCTTCCCCATCGGCACCCCGCTCGAGGAGGTCGAGCGGCGCGCGATCCACGAGACCTTGAAGCACACGCGCGGCGACAAGCGCCTGGCCGCCCAGCTGCTCGGGATCGCGACCCGCACGATCTACCGCAAGCTCGCCGAGCCCGACCCTGAGCCCAGTGCGGAAGGCGACGACGGGGAGGCTCATCCGGCCGTGCCGGATGAGGGGCCGGAAGGCCCCCTGGTTGGCGGCGGCACCAGGTAATCATGGAGCTCGTCCTCAAGCGCTACTTCTGGACCGTCCCGCTGCTCGTCATCGGGATCTGCGCCGTGCTCGCGGCCAAGGCGACCAACCACGTCGTCGAGGCCAAGTACCTGCTCGGCCCCGCGAAGGCCAAGCGCCCCGCCGTCGTCCACCCGATCACGCCGCCGAAGGACGAGGGCAAGGCCCCGGCCAAGGACGCCGAGATCGTGACGACGCGGAACATCTTCTGCTCGACCTGCCAGCCGC
>JBKJOI010000953.1:0-9184 GCA_046595695.1 Haliangiales bacterium
CGGATGGTCCGCGCCTGGTCGGCGATCGCGCGCGTGATGGCCTGACGGATCCACCACGTTGCGTAGGTCGAGAACTTGTAGCCGCGCTTGTACTCGAACTTGTCGACAGCCTTCATGAGGCCGATGTTGCCCTCCTGGATGAGATCCAGGAACTGCAGGCCGCGGTTCGTGTACTTCTTGGCGATGGAGACCACGAGGCGCAGGTTGGCCTCGACGAGCTCGCTCTTGGCCCGCTCGGCCATGTGCTCGCCCTCGTGGATCGACTCGTAGGTGAGGCGCAGGTCGTCGACCTTGATGTTCGCCTCTTCCTCGACGATCTGGACCTTCTTCTGCGCGTTCTTGATGACGCGGTCCATCTCCTCGAGCTCGGGCATGGTGATGCCGAGCTTCTTGGTGACGGCGCGCGCCTTGGCCGCGTTGGTCTTGACCTCTTTCTGGATCTTCTTGAGGTCCTTGAGCGACATGCCGACCTTGCGCTCGATGTCGCCGACCTCGCCCTCGGCCTTCTCGATGCGCACGACCAGCGCCTTCAGCTTCTGGACGATCCGGTCGATGACCTTCTTGTTCAGGCGGAGCTCGGAGAGCTCCTCGAACATCTCGTCGCGATGCTCCTGGATCTGGTCGCGGAGCTTCTTCTTCTTGACCTCGGAGAGCGCCTTCTCGCCGAGCTTCTCGACGAGCTTCTCGTTCTCCTTGGTGATGCGGCGGACCTTCTCGAGGACCTTGACGACCCGCTCGGCGTGCCACTTCTCGTCGAACTCGGCGTCTTCCTCGTCGACGTCCTTGATGACTTCCTTGACGCGGATCTTCTCCTTCTTGAGCTTCTCGGAGAGATCCAGCAGCTCCTCGATCGCGATCGGGGAGTTCAGCACGGTCTGGAGGACGCGGCGCTCGCCCTCCTCGATGCGCTTGGCGATCTCGACCTCGCCTTCGCGGGTGAGGAGCGAGACCGAGCCCATCTTGCGCAGGTACATGCGCACCGGGTCGTTGGTCTTGGAGTACTGGGCGTCGTATTCCTCCGCCTTCTCCTCCTCCTCCTCTTCCTTCTCTTCCTCTTCCTCGATGGTCTCGACCACCTTCGGCTGGGCCGAAGTGCTCTTGGCCGCGATCTTCACCTTCGACGCGGAATCGACGATCTCGATGCCCTCGTCGCCGAGCGCCGACAGCCAGTCGTCGATCTGATCGGAGGAGACGATCTCCTCGGGCATGTTGTCGTTCACTTCATCGTAAGTGAGGAAGCCCTTCGACTTGCCGAGGTCGATCAGCTTCTGCTTCTTACGATCCGACGTTTCGCCACCGTTCATCGAGGGTCTTCCTCCGGCCGACGGCCCAGTTGGTCAGCCATGCTGCGGGTTTTCAGCTTGCGCATCGAGAGCTCGCGCGCCAGCTCCATGTCGCCACGCCGTTCGGCGTCTTTCATCTGCCGTGTGAGCTCGGCGATTTCCTCGTCGACGCGGTTGCGCTTGAGTGAGCGCACCGATTCAGCGAGGGTCCGCCGGGGATCCTGCACCGACTCGTACGAACCTGCAAAAACCACCTTCGCCACGATGTCGCTGATCTCCGGCGGGGCGGCATCGACAATCGATCCACCCGCATGTGCGGCGGAATACATGTCGCGAACCCGGGCGTCCGTCAAGAGGGATCGGACGCCCAGTTCTTCCGCATAGGGCAGGAGAGTGGGGTGATCTGCGAGGATTGCGAGGATCACCAGCTCGGTCGGCGGCGGGGGAACTGCGGGCGCCGGACGGGCCGCAGCCGGCTCCTGGACTGCCGGACGGCCGGAATCGCCACCGCGCAGGCGCTGCAGCGCGCCCCGGATGACGTTCGGGTTCAGGTCCAGGGCCTTCGCGAATTGCTCAATGATAATCGAGCGCTTGACCTCATCGTGGATGGTCGCCACGAGCGGGGCGGCCTCGCGCAGCGCGAGCGCGCGCGAGTCGGCCGAGCGGTCGGTCCGGTACCAGATCTGGTCGAGGAAGTACTCGACCGCGGGCATGGCGCGGGCCAGCAGCTCCTCGAAGGCGGCCGCACCGCGCTTGCGCACGAACGAATCGGGGTCTTCGCCGTCCGGCAGGACAACCACGCGGGTGTCCACTCCCGCGCTGGTGCACAGCGGGATGTCCTTGAGCGCCGCCGCCCGACCGGCCTTGTCGCCATCCAGACAGAGCACGACGGTCGGCGCCAGGCGCGCGAGCTTGTCGACCTGTTCGATCGTGAGCGCGGTGCCGAGCGGCGCGATTGCCTCGGTGAAGCCGGCCTGGTGCAGCGAGACGACGTCGAAGTTGCCCTCGACCAGCAGCGCGCGACCCTTCTTGTGGAACGCCGGCCGCGCCGCGTGCAGCCCGAACAGCAGGCTCGACTTCTTGTAGACGGGCGACTCCGACGAATTGACGTACTTCGGGACCTCGGGGTCAGCGCCGAGCGTGCGCCCCGAGAAGCCGGCGACCTCGCCGGCAGGCAGCAGCACCGGGCACATGAGCCGGTCGCGGAACTTGTCGTAGAAGCCGTTGCCGCTCTTGCGCGGCGCACAAAGCCCGAGCAAGAGCGCGAGCTCCGCGGGCACCTTGCGCGATTCGAGGTGGTGCGCGAGCCCGTCCCAGCCCTCGGGCGCCAAGCCCAGGCGGAAGGTCTCGGCGACGGTCTCACCGATGCCGCGCGACTCGAGGTACGCGCGGCCCTTCACGCCCGCCTCGCCATCCTGCAGGAGCGCGCGGTAATACGCCGCCGCGGTCGCGTTGACGTCGAGCAGCCGTGAGCGCTCGCTCTTGGCGCGCTCCTCGGCGGGCGACTGCGGACGTTCCGGAATCACCACGCCGGAGCGCGCCGCCAGCTCGCGGACGACCTCGACGAAGCTCTTGCCCTGCAGCTCGCTCACGAACTTGAACACGTCGCCCGATCGCTGGCATCCGAAACAGTAGTAGGACGGCTTCGCGCCGCTGACGTTGAACGACGGTGTCTTCTCGCCATGAAATGGGCACAAGCCCTTGTGGCTCGCGCCCACTTTTTTGAGCGCGACATGTTCGCCGATCACCGCAACGATGTCAGTACGGTCACGGACCTCGGCGATCACTTCGTCGGGGATTCGGCCCAACTACTTCTCTCCTCGACAGGCTAGCTAGAAGCGCCCTTACGTTCCAAAACCGCAGAACTTCCCTACGGTCGGCGCGAAAGTGCAAGAGAGTATGCCAGCGATCCGAGGTGTGTCAAATTGGTCGCTCAGATCCCGTGTATTTTGGAATCATCAATGATTCCCCATACAATGCCCACATGCGTGGGTATTTCATAGCCTGTATGACCCTGGGTGCATGGCTCCCGGCCTGTGATGGAAGCGGCGGTGGAGCCGACGCCGCCGTGGTGGACAGCGGTGTCCACGATGTGCAACTCGACCCGCCCGACGCGGCCGCTGCGGACGCGTCGCCCGAGATCGGCGTGCGCTGCGGCCGCGCTCAGGAGCTCTGCGATCCGGTGACGACCTCGGGCTGCTGCGACGATCCGCAACTCGGCGCGTCGTGCACGGTGATCGGACAGACGTTCTGCGCTGGGGATCTCACCAGCTGCGACGGCGTGGAGGACTGCGTCAACGCGGAGGACGCGTGCTGCAGCTTCAGCGGCTTCGGTGCATCGTGCACCGTCGCGACCGACTGCGTCGCGCGCCAGGGCGGGATCGTCGTCTGCCACCACGATCAGGAGTGCCCTACCGAGGCTGAGCACTGCTGCGAAAACGTCTGTACAGCGTCCCCATGTGGTTGATATTTGCTTGCCATTTTGGCTCGTTTCCTGAGTTAATTCGGCCGCTCGAACAACTGGCTTACTCGAACGAAGGAGTTGGATCATGAAGCGTTTCCATGTCCTAGCAGGCACGGTCCTGGCCGCGTCCTTGGTGGTGGTGGTGGGTTGCGGCGGTGACGACGCTCCCGTCGATGTGGGTGTGTGCGAAGACGACGGTGGCGAGGCTTGCTTCGAAGAGCCCACGCTCGAGGCTCAGCTTGCCAGCGGCGGCGCGCCGAACTGGGCGTGTGACGCGCCGGTGATCTCGACCTCGACCGCCGACATCACGGTCTCCGGCACCGCCTACGACTTCCAGAACTCGTCCCAGACGATCTCGAACGCCGAGATCGCCGCCTTCGACAGCCTCGACTTCGGCGGCACCCCGGTCGCCATGGCCACCGCCGACGAGAGCGGCGCCTACACCATCGTGCTCCCGGCCGGCATGGCCAAGAGCCGTATGAACTGGCGCACCAGTGCCGCGGGCTGGCTGCCGACGTTCGCGGTCAATTCGGGAGTCGACGTGACGCAGGCGACCATCACCGACTCCAGCCGCCGCGCGGTCTCGGAGACCACGGCCAACGCGCTGCCCGCGTTCATCGGCGTCACGCGCACGCCCGGCTTCGGCGTGCTCGCAGGCGTGGCGGTCGACTGCGATGGCAACCAGGTCAAGAACGTCATCGCGACGGTCTCGACGACCTCGTCGGTGAGCGGCTCGCGGCCCGGCTTCCTCGCCGGCCCGCAGGTCTACTACTTCTCGAACGGCAGCCCCAACCTGCCGGTCCGCCGCAACAACCCCGAGGACAAGGCGACCAAGGCCGACGGTCTGTTCGTGATCATCGAGATCCCGCCGACCACCGGCAGCGGCACCTACTTCCTGCAGACCTGGGGCTACAAGACCGCCGCCGACGTCGCGTCGGGTACCCTGTCGCTGCTGTCCGAGCTCGAGTCGCCGGTCGTCGGCGAAGCCGTCATCTCCGTCGAGATGACCCCGAACCAGGGGCAGTAGTCGATGATGCCTGGGCCGGGAAGGCTGCTCGCAGCGCTCGCGTTCGCCATGCTCGCCAGCTTCGCGGCCCAGTCGGCCGCGCAGGCGCAGCTCAAGCTCGAGTGGGGGACAGAAGGGTACTACCGTACGCGCGCGGTCTCGGTGTCGAACCTGGCGCACGAGCCGCGCTTCCAGTTCGCGCATCCGGTGACCGGGGATCCGATCGTCTACCCGGACATCACCAGCACCTCGTACATCACGCAGCGGCTGCGCATCCAGCCGACGCTCCGGCTCGAGAACATCGCCAAGCTCACCTTCGAGCTCACCGCGCTCGACGACATCCTGTACGGCGACAACAACGCGCTCAACACCGCGCCACTGTTCTCGACCAACGGCACCAACCAGTACTACCTGGGCGGCATCCAGAGCGACACCGTCGCGGTCACCCGCGCCTGGATCGAGTTCCAGGTGCCGGTCGGCCTCATGCGCGTCGGTCGCATGCCTTCTCACTGGGGCATGGGCATCCTGTCCAACGGCGGCGGCTCGGGCAACTGGGACCTGACCTCGCCCAAGGGCGAGCCGCGGCGCAAGGCGCAGGACTACTACTTCGACGACGACTTCGGCGACAACCACTTCGGCTCGAACAACGACCGCATCCTCTTCGCGACGCGGCCGCTCACGATCCTGAAGACCATCCAGAAGAAGGCCGACACCTCGTCGAACCTGCTGTTCGCGTACGCCTTCGACAAGCTGTCCGAGGCGCCGCTCTTGCTCGGCGAGCCCGACCGGCTGACCCGTCCATTCGGGCAGCAGGGCTTCATCTCGCGTGGCGCCAAGGAGGACGACGTCAACGAGCACGTGTTCGTGCTGGCGTACTCGGATCCCGACTGGGACCAGATCCGCTACTCCGACGAGCTGAAGTTCGGCACCTACTGGGTGTTCCGCACGCAGGAAGAGGCCTTCACGGTGCCGTCGGCGGGCGGCAACCCGCCGGGCCTGCAGGACACCGGCTCGCTGGTCTGGATCGCTGACTTCTGGTACCGCATCCGCTACGGCAACTGGTACTCGGAGGCCGAGGTCGTGCACATCGGCGGCGACTCGACCGGCGGCGTGCCGTACCCCGGCCCCAACATCGAGAAGACCGCCGACATCTGGGGCGGCGCGCTGCGCGCCGGCTACATGACCGAGAAGTGGGACGCGATCCTCGAGCTCGGGCACTCCTCGGGCGACGAGAATCTAGCCGATGGCACCTTCAAGCAGCGCCCGCTCCACCCCGATTTCAACGTCGGCCTCATCCTGTTCGAGGAGATCGTGCGCGAGCGCTCGGCGCGCCAGTTCGGCCGGCCGCCCTTCCTGAGCGGCACGGCGCCCGACGGCGGGCGCGGCTTCATGTCCAACGGCGGCGTGGTGAACGCGAACTACATCATGCCCAAGGGTCGCTTCCGGCCCGGCTTCGCCGGCCTCGAGGTGGTCGGGCAGGTGCTGATCGCGTTCGTCGACAAGTGGGAGGTGGTGTCGCCGAACATTTTCGTGTGCCCGGCCGGGTACACCACGTCGGACGGCGGCTGCAAGCTGTCCAAGCTGCTCGGCACCGAGTTCGACGTGGCCATCAAGTCGCGCTTCGCCAACGACCTGATCGATTTCTCGCTCGAGTTCGGCTACCTCATCTTCGGCGACGCGCTCAAGGTGAGCTCGCGCGACGCCAAGAAGCTCGACGACCCGGCCAGCAGCGCGTTCTCGGTGCAGGCGCGCGTCGCATTTGTCTGGTAGCTGCAACCCGTAGTTAGTCGCGGAGCACGCCTCGGCCTGCGCTACATTCTCGGCTCCTTGCGGGCCGCCTCCCTCACCTCGATCCTCCTGCTCGCCGTTGCCACCGCCGCCTGCGGTGGGCGCGGCTTCGAGCGCGCGCTCGCGGGCACGATCACGCACAAGGCCGACGTCGGCGCGCGCGCCGCGATCGGCATGCCGCGCGGGCCGAACGGCTGGGTCACGCAGATGGTCGTGGCCGGTGAGTCGAGCGGCTTCCTGGCCGCGGCCGCCGGCGTCGCCTGGCGCAAGCCCGAGGGCATCACGCCGCGCGGCGAGATCGCCGCGGGCGTGGCCACGCGCAGCGTGAGCATCGCCGGCGAGTGCACGATCAACGAGGAAACCGGCCAGGAGTGCACAAACGGCCTCGGGCCCTACGGTGAGGCCACGTTCGGCCTCGACGTGCCGCTCGGCGACGCGACCGCGCCGGCGCTCACGATCGGCGTGATCGGGACGCTGTACCTGAACTCCGAGGTGCTCGAGTCGCGCGTGGTCTTCGGGGTCGGCGTTGCATGGAAATGAGCCCGCCGCCGGCTGAGCCGCCGACGCCGGAGCGAGCGGCCCCGGAGCGCGACGATCGCCGCTCCATCGTCCGCGAGTGCCTGCTCGTGTTCGCGCTCGCGACCGCGCTGGTTGCGGGGCTCTGGCACCTGGCGCGCGTGGTGCCGCTGGTGAACGACTACCTGCCCACGCTGGTAGCGGTGGTGTTCCTGTACCTGCCGGCGTCGCTGGCGTGGCGGCGCGGCCAGGAGCTGGCGCGCTTCGGCTTCACGCTGCGGCCGTTCGGACGCTCGCTCGCGTTCGGCGTGGGTGGGCCGCTGCTGGTGTTCCCGTTCTTCCTGGTCGCCTTCGTGATCTACTACCAGACCGTGTGCGCGGCCGACGCCGGGGTGCTCCGGCAGCTCGCGCCGCCCGGGCTGTGCCGGCGCTTCCTCGGCTGGGACGGCCTGTCGCACTGGCGCGCGCCGCTCGAGGTCTGGGAGGCCGCGTTCGTGCAGCTCGTGGTGGTCGCGCTGCCCGAGGAGCTGTTCTTCCGCGGCTACCTGCTCGCGCGCCTCGAGCAGGCGTTCCCGCCCGCGCGCCGCTGGCTCGGCGGCGGCGTGGGCACCGCGCTGGTGCTGTCGGCGCTGCTGTTCGCGCTCGGCCACGTGCTCGTCGATCTCGACGCGCGCCGGCTGGCCGTGTTCTTCCCCGGGCTGCTGTTCGGCTGGATGCGCTCGGCGACGGGATCGGTGCTCGCGGGCGTGCTATGCCACGCGTCGGCCAACTTGTACATCGACACCCTCCACCGGACGTTCTTCCGCTAGATGTCAGCCATCGCGTCCAGCGGCATCGCCGCCGCGTTCTTCGATGTCGATCGAACCGTGCTGCGCGTCAACAGCGGCACGCTGTGGATGAAGTACCTGCGCAAGCGCGGCGAGATCGGTCGCCTCGAGCTGGCGCGCGCGGGCGTCTGGGCGCTGCTCTACAAGCTCGCCGTGCTCGACATGGACACGCTCGCGCGCCGCCTGGTCGCCGACCTGGCCGGCCAGAGCGTCGACGAGATGAGCGCCAAGGCCGACCTCTGGTGGCACAACGAGGTGCGCCACACCATCGCGCCGGCGGCGCTGACCGCGATCGAGCGCCACCGCGCGCGCGGCGAGCCGTGCGTGCTCTTGACCGGTGGCTCGCAGTTCGTCGCCGAGCCGCTCATGCGCGAGCTCGAGCTCGACGCCGCGCTGTGCTCGCGCATCGACTCGGTAGGCGGCCGCTTCACCGGCAAGTTCGTCGAGCCGCTCTGCTTCGGCGCGGGCAAGATCCACTGGGCCGAGCGCTGGGCCGAGGAGCGCGGCGTCGATCTGCGCCGCTCCGCCTTCTACACCGACAGCTACAACGACCTGCCCATGCTCGAGCGGGTCGGCACGCCGGTCGTGGTCAACCCTGACGTCCGCCTCGGCCGGCTTGCTCGCCGGCGCGGCTGGCCGATCGAATACTGGGGAGCGCTGCCATGAACCTGTCGCCCGCCGTCGTCACGCTCATCGAACTCGCCCTCGAGGAGGACCTCGGCCGCGGCGACGTCACCGCCGAGTCGATCTTCGGCCCCGACCTGCCCGGCGACGCCGAGGCGCACGCCGTGCTGCTGGCCAAGCAGCCGCTGGTGGTCTGCGGCCTCGAGGTCGCGCGCGCAGTGTTCACCCGCGTCGACGCGCGCATCCGCCTGTCGCCCCGGCTCGCCGACGGCGCAGCGGCCGCGCAGACGCCCGGCGCGCGCGAGATCATCGCCGAGCTGGTCGGCCCCGCGCAGGCGCTGCTCGCCGCCGAGCGCACCGCGCTCAACTTCCTGCAGCGGCTGTCGGGCGTGGCCACGCAGTCGCGCCGCTACGCCGACGCCGTGCGCGGCACGCGTGCGCGGGTCGTCGACACCCGCAAGACCACGCCCGGTTGGCGCGCGCTCGAGAAGTCAGCGGTGGTCGCCGGCGGCTGCACCAACCACCGCGCCGACCTGGGCTCGGGCATCCTCATCAAGGACAACCACATCGCGGCCTGCGGCGGTGTCGGCAAGGCGGTCACGCGTGCGCGCGCGCGCGCGCCGCACCCGCTGCGCATCGAGGTCGAGGTCACCACGCTCGCCGAGCTCGACGAGGC
>JBKJOI010000987.1:0-4451 GCA_046595695.1 Haliangiales bacterium
GGCACCGCGGGGCGAGGCCGGAGCGCCGCGACGAGCCGCTTGACCTCGTCCTCGCTCCGGCCGGCGGCGCGCGCGAGGATCTCATCGAGACGAAGCTCATCGGGCACGTCGCGCAGCTCGACGAGCGTGGTCAAGCTCAGCCGGCCATCACCGAGGTACTCCGCCACGACCGGGAAGCGCGCGACCAGCCGCGCGGCGGTCGACCGCCGGTAGGCCGCGCTGCTCGAGTACCCGAGGTGCTGACTCAGAAAGACGAACAGGCTCGAGAAGCCCAGCTCCGCGTACAGCCGCCGCCGGTCCACCTCGCCGAGGTACACGAGGAACTCGACGAGCAGCTTTCGCTCCTCGCCGCGCAGCTCGTACAGCCGCGAGGTCAGCTCGGACGACGGAACCGTGGCCAGCGTGTTCGTGCGCATGCTCTCTTGTAACCGACGTTTTTCGCACCCCACCAGACGCACCACCGCGCCCACCACGCCGCCTTCTCGACGCCATCGCGACGCGACCTTCGCGCCGTCCCTTCCGCGCCTTCCCGCCACAGCCCGCCGCGCCAGCGGGCCCACCCACGCGCCCGCCTGCAGCAGCGGCGAAGAACCCGCACAGTCCTGTCAAGAACGAATGATGTTCGTCCCGAGGAATCGACCGACGTCCCGCCATCCTGCCGTCGCTACCTACTGCCGCCCCGGCCGTACGCACGCCGACTGCCGCCCCGGCCGTACGCACCCGACCGCGCCAGCGCGTCCGGCCACGCCGACCTCCGACGTCATTGGTGCGTGTCCCACGCGCGCCATCAGCTCCGGCTCCGCTCGCGCGTACCGAAGCCACCGGCCGCGAACGTGCCCCCACGCCGACGAAGGCACGACCCCACCCCTCAATTGCTGGCTGCTGGCGTCCAACAAGGGCACCACCCGCGCTCGGCTATGCGCCCACCGCCGTCGAAACGCGTCACCTCCGCTCCCTATGGATCCAAGGAACCTCGCGCCGTGAACCGTTGGTCTTCACTGTGGCGGGGTACTAGCGCCATGATGGGCGCATGCCCGCCGCGCCGAGCCCTTACCTGAGTGCGCTCGCGAAGCGCTTCCCGACCACGCAGGCCGTGCTCGCCGAGATCGCCAACCTGGAGGCGATCCTCACCCTGCCCAAGCCGACCGTGCACGTGGTCAGCGACGTGCACGGCGAGCACGTGAAGTTCCGCCACGTCGTGAACAACGCCTCGGGCAGCCTGCGGCCCCGACTCGAGCGCCTGTTCGCCGGCCGCCTCGACCCGGCCGCCGTGAGCGAGCTCCTGAACCTCTTCTATTACCCGCGCGAGACCTGGCTGGCGCTGACCGCCCCCGACCCGTCGATCCAGGCGCGGCGCGTGCTCGTGCAGCGCCTCTTGCCGCGCGCGGTCGAGGTGCTGCGCGAGCTAGCGCGCCGCTACACGCTCCGGCACGTCAAGCGCATCCTCCCCGATCCCTTCGACGATCTGTTCTTCGAGCTGATCTTCGGCGACGCCCAGGCGCGCCATCCCGAGTTCATCGCCCGCCTGGTCGAGCCGTTCGTGCGCGAGGGCCGCGACCTCGAGCTCCTGCGGCTGACCGCACGCGCGGTGCGCAACCTCTCGGTGGGCGAATTGATCGTTGCCGGTGATCTGGGCGACCGCGGCCCTCGTATCGACAAGGTGATCGACCACATGCAGCGCCAGCCGGCGTGCGCCGTCACCTGGGGCAACCACGACGCCCTGTGGATGGGCGCGTGCCTGGGCCAACCGGCGCTGGTCGCCACGGTGCTGCGGCTGTCCCTGCGCTACCGCCGCCTCTCCCAGCTCGAGGAGGGCTACGGCATCACCATGGCGCCGGTCGAGCGCCTCGCGCAGGCCGTCTATGGCGACGACCCTGCCGAGCGCTTCGAGTGCAAGGGCGAGGGCCTGCGCGACCCGCAGCTCATGGCGCGCATGCAGAAGGCCATGGCGATCCTGCAGTTCAAGCTCGAGGGCCAGCTCTTGCACCGCCACCCCGAGTGGAACCTCGAGGATCGCGTGCTGCTCGAGCGCATCGATGCGAAGACTGGCACCGTCGACCTGGACGGCAAGGCCCACCCGCTGCTCGACACCCACCTGCCCACGGTCGACTGGAGCGATCCGCTGCGGCTCTCGCCCGACGAGGAGAAGTGTCTCGAGCGCATGCAGCGCTCCTTCCAGGCCTCGGCCAAGCTGTGGCAGCACATGAGCTTCATCGTGCGCGCGGGCGCCATGTGGCTGCGCCGCGACATCGCGCTCGTCTTTCACGGCTGCGTGCCGGTCGACGAGGCCGGCCAGCCGCTCGACTTCGCCGTCGACGGCCAGCCGCGGCGCGGCCGCGAGCTCTTCGACGCGCTCGAGCGCGTGGTCCAGCGCGCCTACCGCGCGCCCGACGCGGCCATGCAGCCGAACGTCGCCGATGTGGACCTCTTCTGGTACCTGTGGAGCGGCCCGCGCTCGCCCTGCTTCGGCAAGGACAAGATGGCGACCTTCGAGACCTACTTCGTCGCCGACAAGACGACCCACGCCGAGAGCAAGAACCCGTACTTCAAGCTGATCCACGATCCGGCCTTCTGCGCGCGCGTGCTCGCCGGGTTCGGCGCCGACCCCGAGCACGGGCTCATCGTGAACGGCCACGTGCCGGTCAGGCCCGACAAGGGCGAGTCGCCGGTGAAGACGGGCGGCCGCGCGGTCACCATCGACGGCGCGTTCGCGGCCACCTACGGCGACCGCGGCTACTCGCTGGTGCTCGAGGCCTCGCGGATCTACCTCGCCGAGCACCACCACTTCGGCTCCGTCGACGAGGCCGTCGTGAGCGGCGCCGACATCATTCCCACCGTGACCGTGCTGGTCACCTACCCGCAACCGCGCACCGTCTCGGACACCGAGAAGGGCGAGGCGCTACGCCTCGAGATCGCCGTGCTCGAGGAGCTGCTCGCCGCCTACGCGCGCAACGAAGTGAGAGAGACGCTACCCGCATGACCACCGAGATGACGACCGACATGCCGACCAAGTCCCAGACGACCACCTTCGCCCGGCCCGAGACGAAGGTGAAGATCGCCTTCCGCTGGCTGCTGACCCTCTTCATGGTCGCCGGCGGCATCAACCACTTCATCAACCCGGCGCCCTACCTCGGCATGATGCCGTCGGTGCTGCCCGCGCCGCTCGCGCTCGTGTACATCAGCGGCGTGGCCGAGATCGCCGGCGGCCTGGGCCTCATCCTGCCGCAGACGCGCCGCCTGGCCGCGTGGGGCATCGTGCTGCTGCTGGTCGCGATCTTCCCCGCCAACGTGAACATGGCGGTCAACCACCTGCCGCTCGGCACCGAGGAGGTGCCGCAGGCGGCGCTGTGGGCGCGCCTGCCGCTGCAAGCCGTGCTGATCGCGTGGGCATACTGGTTCACGCGTGACCCGCGCGCCGCCGAGCGGCATCCCAGCCGGGCATGAGCTGGCCCTTCCGCGCCCTGGCGACCGTCCTCGATCCCACGATCGTCTTCTCGTTCGGACGGCAGGGCTTCGCGATCCATAGCCGAAGCTTCCGGCCCGGCGACCTGGACGTGGACCTGACCGGCAAGGTCGCGCTGGTCACCGGCGCCAACTCGGGCCTGGGCCGGGCCACCGCGCTCGAGCTGGCGCGCCGCGGCGCCGACGTTTATCTAATGGTCCGCCACGCGCGCCGCGGCGAGGAAGCGCGCGCCGCGATCGCCGCCGAGACCGGCTCGGCGCGGGTCTTCCTCGAGATCGTCGATCTCTCCGACCTGGCTCAGGTGCGCGCGGCCTGCGCCCGGCTGCCGGTCGGCCGTGTGGACATCCTGGTCCACAACGCCGGGCTCATGCCCGCCGAGCGCCTGCTCACCGGCGACGGCCTCGAGCTGACCGTGGCGACCCACGTGGTCGGTCCGTTCCTCCTGACCGAGCTCTTGCGCCCGCGGCTCGCGCGCGGCTCGCGCGTGATCTGGGTGTCGTCGGGCGGCATGTACACCAAGAAGCTCGAGGTCGCCGAGCTCGAGGCGCTCTCGGATCCCACCGGGCCGTCCTACGACGGCGTCGCCGCGTACGCGTACACCAAGCGCGCCCAGGTCGTGCTCGCCGAGCTGTGGGCCGAGCGCCTGCGCGGCGCCGGCGTCGACGTCAACGCGATGCACCCGGGCTGGGCCGACACCGTCGCGGTGCGCGAGTCGCTGCCACGCTTCCACCGGCTCACCCGGCCGCTGCTGCGCGACCACGCCCAGGGCGCCGACACCATTGTCTGGCTGGCCGCGTGTCCACGGCTGGCCGGGGAGTCAGGCGGCTTCTGGTTCGATCGCGAACGCCGCCGCACCCACCTGCTCCCGTCGACGCGCGAGTCTTCCGCCGAGCGCGAGGCGCTCTTCGACTTCTGCGCGCGGCGAGCCGGCTTGCCAGGCGACTGGCTGCAGCAGTAGCCGGCTACAGCCGGACACTCCCGCCTAACC
>JBKJOI010000058.1:0-7481 GCA_046595695.1 Haliangiales bacterium
CGCACCAATGACGTCGGCGTCGGCGTCATTGGTGCGTGTCCCACGCGCGCCATCAGCTCCGGCTCCGCTCGCGCTCAACGAAGGCATCACCCGCGAACGTGCCCCGACGCCGACGAAGGCACCAGCCGCCCGCACGCCCCCGATGGCTTCTGCCGGCTGGCGTCCAAACGGAGGCACCACCCGCACCCCGCCACGCACCGACCGCGGACGAAACGCATCGCCTCTGCTCCCCATGGATCTACGGGAGCGTCGCGCCGTGAACCGGCTACCTTCACGGTGCCGCCTCAATACTTCTTCATGAACGCCGCGATGTCCGGGGCGTTCTTCTCGCGCTGCGCGATGCACTGATCGACCCCCTCGAGCACCCGCGCGAGCGTGCGCGGGCCGCCATTGATCTTGGCGGCGCGCGGCGTGAAGAAGGCCTCGGCGTCCTGGCGGTGCTCGACGTCGCAGAAGGCGCCGGCGAGACGGAGCGCGCCCATCTTCTCGTCGTCGCGCATCTGCGCGAGGAGATCGTCGAAGTGGGTCTTGATGAAGGTCCAGGCTTGCTCGCGCGTGGCCGGGTCGCCGAGGCCGGCGAAGAACAGGCTGCGGCCGTCGCGGATGTCGAACTCGCGTGAGAGCGCGAGCGCCTGCGCCGCCGCGATAAGCTCGGGAGCGCGGAAGCCGCTCAGCGCGCCGAGGAGCATGACGCGATCTTCGCGGTCCTGAGTCTTGCGCGCCTCGGCCAGGAAGGCATCGAAGAGCGCGCGATCGCCGTAGCGCGACGCCACGCCCAGGACGCTGCCCACGACGTCGGGGGCGATCGCCTTGCGGTCGACCAGCCACGCGAGCGCCAGCTTGCTGGCCTCGGCGCGTAGCTTGGCGTCCTCGCCCCAGATCGCGACCGTGGACACCACGCCGAGGCGCAGGTCGTGGTCGTCGTTCGACTCGCCGACCTTCTCGGTCCAGCCGAGCCGCCGGGCGTGCGGCCCGTAGACCGCGACGATCAGACGCTTGTAGTTGGGCAGCAGCTCTGCGGGCAGCTCGTCGGGGTCGACCCAGCCGAGCACGCCGCGCGCGGTGTTGGCGACGACGAAGTCGGGATCGTTCGCCATGCTGGCGCCGAGCTCGAGCAGCTCACCCAGCCGCAGCTCGCCCGCGCGCACCAGCGAGGTGGTGTCGCTGATGAAGCCGAGCCGCTCGGCGGGCGTGAGCGCGGCGCGCGCGTGCCTGGCGAGCGCGGCCCGGCCCGCCGGCGTGTAGCCCACGCGGTAGTAGCCCACGCGCGCCGCGTTGCCGACCAACCAGTCGGGGCAGGTCCTGGCGGTGCCCAACGTCCACTCGGCGCTCACGGTGGTGAGCAGATCGCACTTCTCGGCGCTGGTCTTGCCCTTGCCGTAGCGCACGCACAGCGGGATCTGCCAGAGCTGCGGCTCGGCCGTCTTGGGCGCCGAGCCGAGCGGCCAGAAGCGCTGCTGCGCCAGCTTCACGCGCGGCGCCTGGCCCTTCACGCAGACCAGCTCCACCGTCACGATCGGCGCGCCCGGCTGGTCGAGGAAAGTCTTGAACGCGGGCGCGAGATCCACCCCCGCCTCGGCCGAGATCGCGGCGAGGAGGTGCTCGCTCACCACGCTGCCCCACGCGTGCTCGGCCAGGTAGCGACGGATCGCCTTCTGGAACTTGGCCTCGCCGATCCAGCGCTCGAACATGAACAGGATCGCGGCGCCCTTCGAGTAGGTCAGCGAGCCGTCGAACGCGTTCTCGACGTCGTGGGGCTCGACGATCGGCTGGCGCAGCGCCTTGGCGGCCCCGGTGCTATCGCCGCTGAGCGCCGAGTCGAGCGAGGCCTGACGCTTGCGCTGGTAGTTCCACGCCGGCTCGAGCTGCTCGGTGATCTTGATGTCGATCCACGTGCCCATGCCCTCGTTCAGCCAGGTCTCGTTCCACCACGCCATGGTCACGTAGTCGCCGAACCAGTAGTGCCCGAGCTCGTGGATCAAGATGTTGGCATACGCCTTCCGCCGGCGGTAGGTGTCCTCCTCGGGCTTGATGAGCGTCAGCGGCTGGCCCATCGCGACGATGCCGGGGTGCTCCATGGTGCCCCAGTAGCGCGGCACCACCGCGACGTCGAGCTTGCCGTACGGGTACGGCATGCCGAACCAGTCCTCGAGCAAGCCGACGACCTTCGAGGTGACCTGCTTCGCGTAGCC
The DNA here is from genome assembly GCA_046595695.1 of Haliangiales bacterium. Taxonomy (GTDB): domain Bacteria; phylum Myxococcota_A; class Polyangia; order Haliangiales; family SHYZ01; genus JBKJOI01. The sequence continues at coordinate 2,193 of JBKJOI010000058.1, forward strand.
GAGCTCCCCGGCGCGGCCCTGCGGCAAGATGAAGCGCAGCGGCGTGCCGTGGTGGCCCGCGGTGCCGGCCTCGACGATGTCAAATGGCCCGACCATGAAGGCGACCAGGTAGCTGGGCAGCGGCCTGGTCTCTTCGAAGGTGAAGAGCGCGTGCTGGTCGCCCTCCTTCTTCTCGACGCCCGGGGTGTTGGCGACCGCGACGTTGCCGTTCGGCGTCCGGATGCCGAGCTTCCACGGCACCTTGAAGCCGGGCTCGTCGAAGCACGGGAACACCCGGCGTGCGTCGATCGGCTCGAAGAAGGTGTACGCGTACCACTTGCCGTCGGGCTCCTTGACCCGGTACAGGCCCTGGCTGCGCACCGAGTCGAGCTTGCCCTCGTAGCCGATCTCGAGCGTCGCCGCGCCCGCCGGCAGCTCCTTGCCCAGCTCGATGCCCAGGTAGCCGCCGGGCGCCTCGATCGCGCGCCCCGCGATCTCGCCGCCCGCGCCCAGCAGCGCGACCGAGCGCACCGTCAGGCCCTCGGCGTGGAGCCACACGAACGACGTGGGCCTGCTGATCGCGAGCTCGATGCGCACGATGCCGCGGAAGGCCTCGACCTCGGGATCGACGTCGAGGAAGATCGAGTAGCGCGTCGGCGCCACGCCCTCGGGCAGGCGCAGCGCGGGCGGCGGTGGTCCGGCGTAGGGACCCGCGGCAGGCGTGGGCGTCGCCGGAGCGATCGGGGTGGGTGTCGGCCCCGGACCGCCGGCCCTGGCCGCGGGCCCACAGGCGATCGCCACGGCGGCCGCACACATACAAAGGTAGAGCGCGCTACGCAACATGCGCGCACCGTACCCGTGGCTCGGACTCCAGGCAACGCCCTGCCCCCCTGGCCGTGTCCAACCGCACGGAAATCCATGCTTGCCACCAACCCGGCCACCGCGTATATCTCTAATCCGATCAACATGTTGCGCCCCTTGCTCGTCACATTCTTGCTCGTCTCCAGTGCCTGCGCCGGGTCGGCGCGCGAGTCCGGCGGTGCGGTCGAGTACTCGGTTTCGGCCAAGCAGAACTACGACAAGGGCATGCGGGCCCTCGAGGACGAGGAGTGGGTCGACGGGGCCAAGTACTTCGCCTTCGTGAAGGCGCGCTTCCCCTACTCCAAGTACGCGGTGCTCGCCGATCTGCGCGTCGCCGACGCGGCCTTCGGCGCCGGCGCGTACCTCGAGTCGATCGACGCGTACAAGCAGTTCATCAAGTTCCACCCCACGCACGAGATGGTCGAGAACGGCTACGCGTCGTTCCGCATCGGCGAGTCCTACTACCGGATGCTGCCCGACGACTGGTTCCTGGTGCCGCCGTCGTACGAGAAGGACCAGACCGCCTCGCTCGACGCCATACGCGAGCTGACCGTCTTCCAGAAGAAGTTCCCCAAGTCGCCCTACTTCAAGCGCTCGGAGAAGATGCGCCGCGAGTGCGCGCGCTCGCTCGCCGCGCACGAGTGGTACGTGGCCCGCTTCTACTGGGATCGTGAGCGGCCCATGGCCACGGTGCTGCGCCTGCGCACGCTGCTCGCGAAGTACTCGGGCGTTGGCTACGACGAACCGGCGCTGCTGCTGCTCGGCAACGCGTACTGGCGGGTCGGCCGCAAGGACGACGCGAAGCGCGCCTGGCAGAAGCTCGTCGAACAGTATCCGCAGGCCAGCCAGGCCGCCGAAGCGCGCACGCAGATCGCGCGCCACTTCGGCTCCAAGTAGCGCGCGGCGACGGCTCGCCGCGCCGGGGGAAGCGACGCGCATGGACGATCGGCTGAAGCGCCTCATCACCCTCGGACGCGAGCACTACACCGCGCGCGAGTACGACAAGGCCGAGAAGTACCTGGCGCAGGTGGTCGAAGAGCACCCCGGCTTCGCCGACGTCTACAACATGCTGGGCGTGATCTACCACGACGCCGGCCGCTTCATGCTCGCCGAGGAGACCTTCGAGAAGGCGCTCGCGATCAACCCCCACTACACCGAGGCGGCGCTCAACCTCTCGGTCACCTACAACGACCTGGGCAAGTACGCGCAGGCGCGCGAGATCTACTCCCGAGCGCTGGCGCGCTCGCGCAGCCAGCCGGGCTCGCTCGATCCGTTCGTGCGCGGCAAGATCGCCAACATGCACGCCGACCTGGGCGCGGCCTACGCGGGCGTGGGCCTGCACGCCGAGGCGGTGCGCGAGTACCAGCGCGCGCTCGAGCTGTGCCCCGGCTTCGTCGACCTGCGCACGCGCCTCGCCAATGTGTACCGCGAGCTGGGCGACCACGCGCAGGCGCTGCGCGAGTTCGACACCATCACGCGCGAGAACGCCAAGTACGTGCCCGCACGCGTGTCGCGCGGTCTCACCCTGTTCGCGCTCGGCCGCAAGGACGACGCGGTCGCCGAGTGGGAGTCGGTGCTCGCCACCGATCCGGGCAACAAGCCGGTGGCCGCGTACCTGCAAATGGTGCGCGCCGGCGCCGAAGCGCCGGTGGCGGGCGCCACCCTCGGCGTCGCCGTGCTCGAGCCGGCGGCCGCCGACGCCGGCGCCGATGCCGCCGCCGGGGACAAGGAGTGACCCCCGCCGTGGCCGGGCCCCCGCCGCCACCCCTGCGCACCGCGGAGCTACCCGGCACCGGCGGCGTGCTGCGCGCGCGCGACGAGGACTTCATCGTCGAGGAGCTGCCCGCGTACGGCCCGTCCGGCCAGGGCGAGCACGTCTTCATCACCATCGAGAAGCGCGATCTCACCACCTTCGAGGCGGTGCGCCGCATCGCGGCGGCGCTCTCGGTGTCGCCGAGTGACGTCGGCTCGGCCGGCCTGAAGGACCGCCACGCGATCACCCGCCAGCAGCTGTCCTTGCCACGCCCGGTGACGCCCGAGCAGGCGCTCGCGCTCGAGATACCCGGCGTGCGCGTGCTCTCGGCGGCGCGCCACGGCAACAAGCTCAAGACCGGCCACCTGCGCGGCAACCGCTTCGTGCTCACGCTGCGCGAGCTGGGCGCGCCGGTCGCCGAGGCCGCGGCGCGCGCCCGCGCCGTGCTCGCCGCGCTCGCGGCGGCCCCGGGCATGCCCAACTTCTACGGCGAGCAGCGCTTCGGAGCGCGCGGCGACAACGCGGCGCGCGGTCTGGCGCTCTTGCGCGGCGAGCGCCTGTCTCCGCCGGCGCGCGACGGCCGCGAGAAGCGGCTCCTGCTGTCGTCGCTGCAGTCCGAGCTCTTCAACGCCTACCTCCGGACGCGCCTCCTGGACGGCACGTATGCCCGCGTCATCACGGGCGATCTGCTCGCGCGCGTGGCCACGAGCGGGCTCTTCGCCAGCGAGGATGCGGCGGTGGATCAGCCGCGCCTCGACGCCGGCGAGGTCGCCCCCACCGGCCCCATGTTCGGCTCCAAGATGCGCGCGCCCGCTCCCGGCACCGAGGCGGCCGCGCGCGAGGACTCCGTTCTCGCCGAGGCGCATCTGAATCGAGAGCTATTTTCGCGACATGGGCTCATGGAGGGGACGCGGCGAGCCCTCGGCGTGCCGCTCGGGGACACCGGGGTCGAAGAAGTCCACGACCAGGCCGCCATCCGTATCAGCTTCAGCCTCCCGGCCGGCGCGTACGCCACGATCGTCGCCGCCGAGATCATGAAGAACCGCGAAGTCGAAGGTGCCATCCCCGAGGCTTTGCTACTCTCTGGAGACCCATGTTCCTGACCGACCAGCTGCTAGCGTTCACCAACCTCGGCGCCGAGTGGGTGCTGTGGATCCTGGTCTTCCTCTCGGTCGTCTCGGTCTCGATCATGATCGAGCGCTGGCGCTACTTCGCGACGCGCCGGATCGACGTCGCGGCGCTCGCCCACGACGTGCGCGCCGCCCTCCGCAAGGGCGACGTCGAGCCGACGATCAAGAAGTGGAGCGGGTCGGACCACATCGCCGCCATCGTCGCCCTCGCCGGCCTGCGCGAGTCGGCACGCGGCCCCGAGGCCACCGCCGAGGCCATGGTCGGCGCGCGCTCGGCCAAGCGGCCCGAGCTCGAGCGCAACCTCGCGGTCCTGGGCACGCTGGGCAACAACGCGCCGTTCATCGGCCTGTTCGCCACCTGCATCAAGATCGTGCAGGCCTTCGCCAGCCTCGGCGGCGAGGAGCCGAACAACAAGATCATGAAGCTCATCGCCGCGGCGCTGGTCGCCACCGCGGTCGGCATCTTCGTCGCGATCCCCGCGGTCGTGGCCTACAACGTGTTCCAGCGCAAGGTGCGCGTGGACGTGGCCGCCGCCGACACGGTCGCGCACGCGCTGCTCGCCGAGCTGCGCGGTGAGGACGCGACCGGCCAGCGCAAGGAAGCGGCCTAGGATGGCGGGCTCGTCCATCTACGACGACGACGACGGCGGCGGCGCACCGATCGTCGACATCAACGTCACGCCGCTGGTCGACATCGTGCTGGTGCTGCTCATCATCTTCATGGTGACGGCCAAGCTCATCGCCGGCCGCGCCATCTCGGTCGAGTCGCCCAAGACGGTCTCGGGCGACAAGGTGCAGACCACGCTCTCGCTCACCATCGACCGCACACGCCAGCTCTACCTGAACGGCGAGCCCGCCCTGGATCGCGCCAAGGTCTCGGCGTACATCCAGAAAGCCGTCGCCGAGAACCCGGAGATCCAGGCGATCGTGACGGCCGACGTGATCGTGCCGCACGGCGACGTCATGGAGCTCATCGACCTCGTGAAGTTGGCGGGCGTCAAACGCTTTGCGCTGACTGTCGAGGAGAAGGCCACGCCGAAGTGAACGGCGGCCGTACCCAGGGCGACGCGCAGATCGCGGTCTCGGTGATCGCGGCGCTGCTGGTGCACGCGCTCTTGGTCGGCGGGGTCGGCGCCGCCGCTCACTTCGGCTGGGGCAAGGAGAAGCCCCGGCCGCGCGCGGTGGAGATGGAGATCCTTGCGCCGCCGCCCAAGATCGACCCGCCGCCCCCGCCGCGCGTCGAACCGGAGCCCGAGCCCGAGCAGCCACCGCCGCCCCCGCCGCCGGTCGCCGAGAAGACCCCGCCGCGGCGCGAGAAGGCCCCGCCGAAGGCGCCGACCCCCGCGGCGCCCGAGCCCGAGACCCCCGCGCCAGGCCCGCCGTCGGCGGAGGCGCCGCCGGACACGTACACGTACTCGCTGCCCGAGAGCGGCCCGGGCGGCACGATCGCCGTGCCGCAAGGCCCGGCGCCCACCGGCAGCGGCCGCGGCGTGAAGGGCGGCACCGGCACCGGCACCGGCGGCGGTGGGCCACCCGACTCGAAGGGCACCGGCCCGGTCGTCTCGG
>JBKJOI010000222.1:0-18172 GCA_046595695.1 Haliangiales bacterium
CGACGACCTGCCCGAGCAGGCGTTCTACATGCAAGGCACGATCGAAGACGTTCGCCGCAAGGCCGACGAGATCGCGAAGCAGGGATAAGCGATGGCCGCTGCACCGCACGCCATCTCGGAGAGCGAAGTCCTGGAGCGCCACGCGGCGAGCGCCTCGCTGGCGCGCCTCGTGCTCACTGTGGTCACCCCCAGCGGCCAGGCCGCTGCCGGTAGCGCCGACGAGGTCACCGCGCCCGGTCTCGAGGGCGAGTTCGGCGTGCTGCCCGGCCACGTGCCGTTCCTCGCCGCGCTCAAGGCGGGCGTGCTCTCGTGGCGCGACGGCGCGCACGGGCGGCACGTGCTCGCCATCGACAAGGGCTACCTGCAGGTCGGCGCGGGCAACCGCGTGATCATCCTGGCCGAGAAGTCCGCGAAGCCCGAGAGCATCAACGTCGAGGAAGCGCGCGCCGAGGTCGTCCAGTACACCGAGGTGCTCAAGCGCGGCGGCGACGACACCGCGGCGCTCGAGCTCGCCCGCCTCGCGCTCGAGTGGGCCCAGGCCCGCGTCGACGCGGCCGAACGCGTCGTCGGCAAGCCCGACGCAGCGCACTAGCCGCCCCTGCCCGTTCGGGGCGGGGACACTCTCCACGTTCCAACACACTGTAACTACAGACGAATTTCGGGCATGTGCGCTTTTCGAAGCTGCACGGTTCGCGCGTGGACGGCCTCGTTTCGGCGATTTGAAGCGTTCTGAGCCGAAAGCCGCACATACCATTAATTCGTCTTACATTCCGTGCGCTTGGAAGATGGAGAGTGTCCCCCTATGATGGGCGGCATGTTCCGACCTGCGAAGATCCTGGTGGCGACCGACCTGAGCCTCGCTGCGGACGAGGCGCTCAAGCAGGCGCACGAGTGGGCCGCGGCGGTCGACGCGTCGTTCGAGGTCTGTCACGTCGTGCCGAATCCGATGCGCTCGAACCCGCTGTTCCCGCAGCGCGCGGGCAAGGAGGCGGCTGACTTCTCGTCGATGATGACGCACGCGAGCACACTGGTGCACGAGCGCGTGCAGGCGACGACGGGTCGCGAGGCGGCCGCGGTCAGCGTGCTCATCGACGACGGCGTGCCCTACGCACGCGTCGTCCAGCTCGCCGAGGAGCGCGGCGTCGATCTGCTCGTCGTCGGCGCGCATGGGTACACCGGGCTGCGCCAGGCGCTGCTCGGCAGCGTGGCCGACAAGATCGTCCGCTTCGCGCACTGCGCGGTGCTGATCGCGCGGCCCTCGCCGCGCACCGGCCACGTGGTCGCCGCATCCGATTTCTCCGACCCCGCGCTGCCCGCGCTCGGCGCCGGCGCAGCCGAGGCCAAGCGCCGCGGCGGTAAGCTCACCATGATGCACTGCCTGGAGGGCGAGACCGCGATCGTGGACCCCATGGGCGGCATCATGGGCGTGGGCGTGGTCACGCGCGCGCCCGAGATCACCGCGGGGCTGCGCCAGATGGCCACCGAGAAGCTGCGCGGCGCGCTCGCGCACTTCGGCGTCCAGGGCGAGAGCCTGGTCGTGGAGGGCAACGCGGCCCGATCGATCGTGTACGCCGCCGAGAAGGCCGACGCGGAGCTGGTCTGCGTGGGCACGCACGGCCGCACCGGCCTGTCGCGCCTGCTGCTCGGCAGCACCGCCGAGATGGTCGTGAAGGCTGCACCGTCATCGGTGCTGGTCATCCGCCTCGCCGACGCGCCGAAGAGCAAGGCCGCCTCGTAAGGGCCGCGGCGCGCGTCGTCTACACGCGGCGCCCGCGCCAGCTGTAGCGGCCCTCGGAGAGCCCGATGCGCAGGGCGCCCAGCGGCAACCCCGCGAGCACCAGCACCGGGCCGAGCGGCTGCACCAGCCAGCCGGCGAGCGACGCCAGCGCCACCAGCAGCAAGGTGGCCAGCCGTACGTTCAGGTACCCGCGCAGCGCCCGCCCGCCCACGAACGCGATCGCCAGATCGGTGGGCAAGAGCACGAAGGCGACCTCGTTGGCGCGCAGATCCACGATGAGCGTGTAGAGCGTCGTGACGTCGACGATGAGGGCGGCGCCGCCGAGTACGAGGCCGGCCACGACCAGCCCGAGCCGCCGTGGCACGCGCCGCCCGCTCGTCACCAGCAGCCCACAGCCGAGCGCGAGCCCGATGGCCACGAGCACGAGCGCGCGCCGCCCGGCGAGCGGCGGAGCCGTCAGGTCGCGGCCCCGGCGCTCGGCGACGACCTCGGGCTCGACGCCCAGGTGCTCCCAGACCGCGACGCGCAGCACGTCGGGGTGGTACATGGCCTGCCAGCGGGTCGGGTGGCCGTCGGTCGAGCGGCCCATGAGCAGCTCGGCGAGCGCCAGCATCTCGACGTCGGCGGCGAAGCCAGCGCGCACCATCTCGCGCCAGGTCGGGCCGAAGCGCTCCTCGCCGCGCGGCCGCAGCGCGCCGCCGGTGACCGCGTCGATGTGGTCGCGCACCCGCGTGGTGCAGTTGTCGACGAAGTGATCGTAGACGTACTCGCGGTTCTCGGGGAGCGCGTCGTGCTGCAGGCGGGCGACCAGCAGGCCCGTCTGGGCGAGCGTGAGCGGCAGCGGCTGGATCCAGATGGTGCGGTCGGCCTCCTGGTAGATCTCGAGCGTGCGGTCCGCGGAGCCGACCGAGACCCAGAAGGGCGCCTCGCGCCGCAGGAAACGCCGCACCAGCTGGGCGGGATCGGTGAAGTTGGTGGTGCCGTAGTTGAAGCAGCGACCGTCGGCGTCGGCGAGGTCGTAGACGCATAGCGCCGCGTGGCCGAAGCGCTCGAAGACGTCCTCGCCCTGGCCCATGGTCCAGAGCTCGACGCGCGGCACCTCGACGCGCGGCACCTCGACGCGCGGCACTTCGGCGAGGCCCGCGGGGCCTGTCGGCGTAGCTTCCGAGGCCGGCTCCGGCACCTCGGCAGCACCCGCGAGACGCGTGCTTCCGGCGCTCACCACCATCCCCAAGGCGGCCAGCACCGCGAGCGCACGACACGTCACCAATGAAGTCTAGCAAGCACGCGTCGCAAACGTGTTACGATTCGCGGACATGCGCCACGGGGGTGCCAGTTCGGGCGGCATCAGCCTGCAGAACCTGCGGCCACTCGACGATACGTTGGTGGCTGACGAGCCACTGCCGCTGCCGCCGCCACCATTGCCGCCACCCTTGAGCCGTGGGGCGGCAGCCCGTTCCAGCGCGCCGCCGCCGCCGCCGCCCTCGACGAGCTTTGCCGAAGATCCGACCAACGCCGGCCTGCCGCCGACCGCGGCGCGCTCACGCATGATGGGCGAGGCCGACTCGATCACATCGATGCCCGCCATGCCCGCAGACGAGGTCACCTCGTCGAGCGACGTCGGCGATCTGCTCGACGAGACCATCGTCGCCGGCCGCTACCAGATCGAGGAGCCCATCGGCGAGGGCGGCATGGGCCGCGTGTTCCGCGTACGCCACCGCCGCCTCGAGAAGTCGTTCGCGCTCAAGCTCATGCGCACGGCCTTCTCCGGCGACACGCGCGCGCGCGCGCTGTTTTACCGCGAGGCCCGGCTGGCCTCGTCGCTGTCGCACCCGAACATCGTCTCGATCATCGACTTCGGCGAGGACGCGCGGCTCGGCGCCTTCATGGTCATGGAGCTCCTCGACGGCGATCCGCTGTCGGTGAAGCTGCGCGGCGAGGGCCGCTTCCCGCTCACGCAGACGTGCGAGATCCTGCTGCAGTGCGCCGAGGCGCTGCTCTACATCCACAAGCGCAACATCGTCCACTGCGACATCAAGCCCGACAACATCCTGCTCTGCGCGGTGCCCGGCACCGATCGCCGCAAGCTGCAGGTGAAGCTGCTCGACTTCGGCCTCGCGCGTATCGGCGTCCACAGCGGCAAGATGTCGGCGATGATCGACGGCACGCCCGAGTACATGGCGCCCGAGCGCATCCGCGGCCACTCGCCGGTGTCGTCGATGGACATCTACGGCCTGGGCGTCCTCGCCTACGAGATGGTCACCGGCAAGCTGCCGTTCAAGGGCTCGGTCGCCCAGGTCATGGACGCGCACGTGCGGCTGCAGCCGCCGCCCATCACCCACGTCCTCAAGGAGGGCCTCGACGAACGCGCCGAGGCCCTCATCATGCGCGCGCTCAACAAGGACCCGAACGCCCGCCAGAAGGACATGGCGGCGTTCATCTATGAGCTGCGCACGCTCATGGACATGCTCGGCATCGGCCGCCGCCGCGGCGGCGGGGCCGCGCGCGCCGCCAGCGCACCTGTCCCCCAGGGCGCGCCGCCCGTCATCGATCGCCGGGGCGTCGGCGCGGCCGCGGGCTTCGATCTGTCTCCGCTGCCCATGGCCGCCTTCGACGTCGACAGCACCGTCGTGGCGGCCAATCGCGCCTTCGCGCAGTTCCTCACCGGCGACAGCGACTCGAAGGTCGAGGGCACCGAGGAAGCGGCCGCTCGCCTCTGCGACATCCACCCGGGCTTCCCCGCCGACCTGCGCGCCGTACACGCCCAGGGCATTCCCATGCAGCGTGTGCTGCGGCTGCGCTCTCAGGAAGGCGACGCCGTGAACCTGATGCTGTGGATCGTTCCGGGCAGCACGGACGCCGGGGAAATCCACATCACGATCCACTCGTTGGACTTCCCGGCGGATTAGGGAAGCAGCGTCGGTAGATCGTAGCCGTCGCTGGTGGTGGCCGGCGGGGCCTGGCACGACGACGGGACGCGCCCCCACTCCTCCGATCTCGCACCCGCATTTGGCGCGCTCGCCGCCATCGTGGGTGCTCGATAGTGCGTCGTGGGGCCGGTCCCGTCGTCGCGCCACCCGCCGGGTCTTCGCGTGGCTCGTACGTACGCTGCGTAGTGGGGCAGCCGGCTGCCCTACTCGCTCCACGATCCGGATCGTTCGAACGATCCGGATCGTCGCGCCCGAGAACGGCGCCGCGAAGAGCGCAACGAAGAGTCGAAGGCGCGGGTGCCGCGGCGGTGGGACCGCCCCCACGACGCACTATCGAGCACCCACGATGGCGGCGAGTGCGGCAAATGCGGGTGCGAGATCGGAGGAGTGGGGGCGCGTCCCGCCGCCGCGGCAGGCCCCGCGCGCCCCGACGGTGACGGCTACGATCTCCGAAGGCGCCGTTCGACCCCTACTTACTTGGCGCGATCGAATGCGCCGGCGGGCAGCCCACCGTTGATCTGCACCTTGTCGTAGGAGATCTCGACCGGCACCTGCAGCAGCAGATTCACGGTCTTGATCTTGTGCGCCACCTGCACGCCCGCGACCGCCTTGTACTCGGCGTACTCGTCGAAGAGCGTCTCGCCCTCGACCTGGTAGACGACCCGATAGAGAAGGTGAGTTTTCGGGTCCAGGAGCAGGATCGCCTCGTAGAGGCCATCGGCGCTGCGCACGAGCACGCCGTCGTAGTCAGTGCCCTCGACGGTCTGCGGCCCGGTCGACTGCAGGACGACCTTCTTGTCCTGCCCGTGCAGGAGGATGCGCTCGGGATCGACGAAGAGCAGCACGCCGATGGCCGAGAGGGAGTCGGGCGGCACCTCCTGAACCTTGCCCTGGAACTCGACCCAGGCGGAGGCGGGGCTGACCACCAGCTTGACCGTCCCGCGGCCGGGCAGCGAGACGTCGGAGCGCTGCTGGTCGGGCGCCTTGAAGTAGCGCGCGTAGTCGCCCGAGACGTTCTTGCCCTGCGCGAAGATGGTCATGGTGCCGGTGACGCTCATGTCCTTGAGCCCGATGAGCTTGGCGGCGCCGCCGCGCGCCAAGATGGCCTGGTCGAGGAGCTTGCGGCCCTCGGCGGCCTTCTTGGGGTCGGCGGGCGCCTTCTTGGCGGCGGCCTTGGCCTCGCGGTCGCGCTTGGAGACGGGCGCGAGCCAGTCGACCAGCTCGAAGGGGATGGCCGCCTTCTTGAGCTGCGGCGCGACCGTCTCGGCCTTGCCGACGATCACGACGACCAGGTCGTCGGCGTCGAGGTGCGCCTTGGCGGCTGCCCTGGCGTCGGCGAGCGGCACGCCGGCGATCTTGACCGGGAACTCGCGCACGTAGGTCTCACCCAGGCCGTGCAGCTCGGCGGCCATCACCGCCGCCGCGATCGCGCCCGCGCTCTCGAAGGCGAGCGGGTAGTTGCCGGCGATGTTGGACTTGGCATCGGCGAGCTCGACCTCGTTGAGGCCGTCCTTCTGCATCTTGGCGATCTCGCCGAGCACCAGCTTGAGCGTCGGCAGCGTCTCCTCGTTGCGCGTGAAGGTCTTGGCGCGGAACGCGCCGCGCGTGCGGTAGCGCTCGAAGCCCGACGACGCGCCGTAGGTCTTGCCACCCTGCGAGCGCACCACCTTCATGAGCCGCGACGAGAAGCCGCCGCCGCCCAGGGTGTAGTTCACCAGTGTGGTCGCGAAGTAGTCCGGGTCGCCGTGCGCGATGCCCAGGTGCCCGACGACGATCTGCGACTGCGACTGATCCGGCTTGTCGACGAGCCGCACGCGCATGCCCTTCAGCACCGGCTCGGCGAACTTCTTGGCCTCGGGCGCGGCGCCCTTCTGCCAGGCGCCGAAGGCCTTCTGCACCTGCGCGCGGATCTCCTTGGCGTCGACGTCACCCGCGATCGCGAGCACCGCGTTGTTCGGCTTGAAGCGCGCGCCGTGCCACTCGATGAGGTCCTGGCGCTGGATGGCGCCGATGGTGTCGAGCGTGACCGGCCAGCCGCGCACGTGGTCTTCGCCCCACAGCGCGTTCTCGAAGTGATCCTCGGCGAGCAGCGAGGGATCGTCGCGACGCTGCTTGATGGCGCCGGTGACCTGCTTGCGCACCTCGGTCAGCTCCTTGTCGGCGAACGTCGGGTTGGTGGTCACGTCGGGGAGCAGGTCGAGGCAGGTGGCGACGTCCTTGGAGAGCGTCTGGCAGGTGATGTGCGTGGCCTCGAGATCGACGCCGGCGCCGAGCTGGCCGCCGACCTGGTCGATCGACTGGGCGATCTGATCGGCGCTGCGCTTCTTGGTGCCCTTGGTGAGCATGGCCGCGGCGATGTCGGCGACGCCGCGCTTCTCGCGCGCCTCGTCCTGCTGGCCCGCGCGCACCGCCAGGTGGAAGCTCGCCACCGGCAGCTCGTGGTTCTCGATCACGATGACCTGCAGCCCGTTGGGCAGCTCGAAGCGCTCGATGGTCGGCAACGCGACCTTGGCGGGCGGCTTGAGCGGCGGCGGCTGGATGAGATCCTTGCGGCCGGCCCACGGATCGGGCTCGGCCTGACCGGGCTTCGCGGCGACTGGCTCGACCGGCTGGGCCTTGACCGCACCAACGGGGTCTTCACCCGGCATCGTGGGCGTGGTCTCGCCGCCATCGTGCGACGCCGGGCCGCACGACAGCGCGAGCGTGGCGAGGAAGGCAACGATGCGCGACTTCACTGGGCACCTCCGGCGAACGGCGGGACCAGCATGACGGTCATGTTCCCCGGCTGCAGGTAGGTCTTGACCACGCGGGTCACGTCGGCGGCGGTGACCGCCTGGATGGCGTCGTACTCGGCGAGCCACGCGCGCGGGTCGCCGGTGTTGATCCACGAGGTACCGATCTGCTGCGCCAGCCCGGTCACCGTCTCCAGGCCGAAGACGAAGCGCGCGGACAGCTGGTTCTTGGCCTTCTCGAGCTCCTTGGCGGTCGGGCCGGCCTTGCCCAGCTTGCCGACCTCCTCGCCGATGGCCTTCTCGCACTTGCCGGCCTCCTCGGGCGCGAGGTGCGCGGCGAACACCAGGAACAGGCCCGGGTGCTCGAGCGCGAGCAGCTGCCCGCCGGCGCCCACGCCGATCTTGTCCTTGCGTACGATGCGCTGGTTGAGCCGCGACGATTCGCCGTCGGAGAGGATCGACATGGCCACGCGCAGCGCCACGATGTCCTTGCTCTTCGAGGCGGGGATCTTGTAACCGGCGATGACGATGCCGACCTGCGCGGCCTTGTCGGCGACGGCGCGGCGCAGCTCGGTCTGCGGCGGTTCCACGGCGGCGTCGGCCGGGCGCGGCGGCGCGGGCGCCTTGGCCAGCTTGCCGAACCACTTCTCCGCCGCGGCCTTCACCTGCTCCTCGGGCACGTCGCCGACGATCACGAGCGCCGCGTTGTTGGGCTGGTAGTAGGCGTCGTAGAACGCCTGCAGCTCCTTGGGCGTGAGCGCGTCGAGATCCTCGAGGAAGCCGGCCGCGCCCCAGGCGTACGGATGGCGGGTGAAGGCGATGGCGGTGAACTCCTCGACCGCCTTGACCACCGGGTTGTTGTCGACGCGCATGCGCTTCTCTTCCTTCACCACCTCGCGCTCGCGGTCGACCATCTCCTTGCGGAAGACCAGCCCGCGCATGCGCTCGGCCTCGAGCTGCACGGCGAAGTCGAGGTGCTCGCGCGGCACGGTGTTGTGGTAGCCGGTCATGTCCCACGAGGTGAACGCGTTCACCTCGCCGCCGACCTTGTCGATCATGCGCGCGTGGTCCTCGGGCGCGACGTGGTCGGTGCCCTTGAACATCATGTGCTCGAACATGTGCGCCGAGCCGCGCCGGTCGCGCGCCTCGTCCTTGGAGCCCACGTGGTAGAAGACCTGCACGGTCACCACCGGCGCGTCGTGGACGCCCAGGTAGAAGACCTGCAGCCCGTTGTCGAGCGTCCAGCTCTTCACGTCGGGCAGCGCGATGGCGCCCTTCTTTGCCTTTTTTGCAGGGGCGGGCGCGGCCCCGGCGGGCGGGGTGGCGGCCGGAGCTTGGGCCGGCGCGGCGAGCCAGAGCGCGCCGAGCGCTGCGGCAAGGATCGTCCACTTGCGTGTCGTCATGGTCAGTCCTCGTTGGAACGGGATGCGGCCTGGCGGGTTGCCTGCGGTTCGTGGGGGATGTCGGACCGGGCGCTAGCGGCCCGCGCCATCGAAGAGCTCGGAGATGCTACGGCCGTCGTGGACGCGCATGATCGCCTCGGCGACCAGGGGCGCGATGGTCAGCACCTTGAACTTTGGGTCCTGCTTCTCGGGTGGCAAGGGGATCGAATCGGTGACCACGACCTCGGCGATGGGCGCGGCGCGCAGGCGCGCGACCGCAGGACCCGAGAACACCGGGTGCACGACCGCGACCGAGACGTCGCGCGCGCCGTGCTGGATGAGCGTGGCGGCGGCGCCGCAGACGGTGCCGGCGGTGGAGATCTCGTCGTCGACCAGCAGGGTGCGCTTGCCGCGCACGTCGCCGACCATGGTCACCGCCTCGGCCATCTCGTCGTCGCGGTAGCGCCGCTTGTCGATGATCGCGAGCGGCACGCCCAGGTGCTTGGCGATGCGCGCCGCGTCCTTGACCTCACCGGCGTCGGGCGCGACCACCACATGCTCGTGCAAGTCCGGGCGCTTCTTGAAGTAGTCGACCAGGATGGGCGTCGCGGTGAGCTGATCCGAGGGGATCTTCATGAAGCCCTGCACCTGCGGCGAGTGCAGGTCGACGGCGATCACGCGGTCGGCGCCCGAGGTCTCGAGCAGATCGGCCATGAGCCGCGCGGTGATGCTGATGCGCGGCTCGTCCTTCTTGTCCGAGCGGACGTAGGGGAAGTACGGCGTGATCGCGGTGATGCGCATCGCCGAGGCGCCGCGCAGCGCGTGGATCATGATGAGCAGCTCGATGATGCCCTCGGAGACCGGCGGGCACGACGGCTGGATCACGAACACGTCGGCCTCGCGGACGTTCTCCTCGATCTTCACCTTCAGGTTCTCGTTGGAGAACCTGACCGTGGTCGACCGGCCGAGCGGGATCCCCAGGTGCCGGCAGACCGACTCGGCGAGCGCGGGATGGGAGGAGCCGGAGAAGACCTTGAGTGGGCCGATGGCCATGCGGGCGTGAATGTACCTCAGAACGGCAGGGTGACACGTGCGGCGGCGCGGATCTCGTACTCGAGGGTGAGCGTGCGGTGCTCGTGGGCGCCGAGCTCGACGGTGCGGCGGGCGAAGCCGTCGCTGGCCGGGACGGGAGCGGAGGCGGAGGCGCCGCCGGCCCCGGGGCCAGCCTTGCCGGCGCCGGTTTGCCACGCGGCGTCGGTCAGTTCGACCTGCACGTCCTCGATCTCGCTGACCGGGACGCGCTCGGTGACCTCGACGCGGCGCGCGCGACCCGAGAGGTTCGACAGGTACAGGCGCACGGTGCGCTTGACGTGCTGCTTGCCGGTGAGCGCCGCGGTGTCGCGCTCCTCGTCGACGTGGCGGCGCACGCGCAGCTCGTCGGCGACGCCGAAGCCGAGCTCGAAGGGCTCGCCGGCGCCCACGAAGGGCAGCCTGGCACGACCGACCAGCGAGGTCTCGCGCGCCACCGACACCGGCCCGGCCAGCAGCGGCCCGGCGCCGCTCTGCGTCGCGGTGGCGCGCAGGTGCGCGGCCAGGGCGCGCTCCGGATAGAGCACGAGCACGGTCTCGGCCGGCAGCGTGGTGCGTGCGATCTCGACGCGTAGCGGCCGACCGTCGGAGACCAGGGTGACGCGCGCGCTCGGCCGGAACGCGAGCGGCTCGCCGCCGTCGTCGACCCCGGGCATCTCGTCGACGGTGCGGGTGCCGCGATCGAGCCCAGCGACCGCGATGGTCTGCTCGCGCGCCTCGACCACGACGCGCTTCTTCTCCTCGTCGCTCTTGCGGCGCTGCGCGAGCACGTCGTCGCTGAGGCGGGGCGGTTCGGCGGCGCTGCCGGTGCGCGCGGTCGAGAACACCAGCTCCACGTCGTCCCAGCGCTCGCCGGTGCGCTGCCAGGCGGTCGCGAAGGTGACCAGCTCGATCGAGGCGGCCGCCCCCGCCGGGCTGAGCAGGCGCGCCAGGTGCTCGGGCCGCCACAGCGCGCACGGCGTGCGGTAGGTGAGCTCGAGCGTGGCCTCGCCGGCGCGCCGGCCGTCCACCTGCACCTCGACGACGGTGTCGTGGCGCGGCGTCAGGCGGAGGCCCTGCGCCAGGCGCAGCTCGGCGCGGTGCAGCGCGTCGGTAGCCTCGAGCCCGGCGGTGCGCGCGGCGTGGGCGCGCGCCGCCGCGGCCTGCGCCGCGTGGGCGAGCAGATCGTGCGCGGCGCGCCACTCGGCCAGACGCTCGGCGTCCGAAGCAAAGCGCGGCACGACCGCGACCGCGCGCAGCCACTGCGCGAACATCTGCTGCTCGTGCTCGGCGGCGGCCGCCGCACGCTCCGCGTCGGCCTCGGCCGCACCCAGGCGCAGCTCGGCGGCGCGCGCCTCGGCCTCGAGCGCCGCGATCTCGGCGCGGCCGAGCGTCTGCTCGTGGTGCACGCGCCGGCGCACGCGCGCGGCCACGACCGTGCCGTCCTCGGCGGCCACGCGCGCCTGCAGGCTGCGATCGTCGCAATACACGCTCACTCCGCCCAGGGTGACCCAGTGCGCGCCCAAGGCGAGCGACACGCGCGCCGTGCGCACGACCTCGGCGCGATCCTCGAAGAGCGTCACCTGCTTCGCGACGCTGGGTACGACGCTGGCGACGGTCGCGACGCTGGCGTCAGCAGGCACGACTGGCTTCACGACGCCCGGCTCACGGCTCACGTCACTCACGGCGGTTGCCTCCCACGATCTCGTTCTTGGCCGCCAGCTTGACCCGGTACGACAGCTCGACCTCGGCGCGCGCGCCGGCCGCGAGCGGCACGCGCCAGCGCAGCCCGCCGCGCACGGGCTGGCCGCGCTCGACCTGCTCGTAGACCTCGGGCGCGGGCCGGCCGCTCTGCGTGATCTCGATGTCGTCGTCGTCGGTGACCGGGACGCGGTCGATCACGTCGACGGTGACCGCGCGGCCGAGCGATGAGCGCAGCTCGATGGTGACGCGGTGATCGATGGTCACCGAGCCGCCCAGGAGCCCCGCGCTCTGCTCCTCGGCGCGCGCGTTCCGGGCCACGCGCAGGCGATCCTCGACGCCCAGGCCGAGCGCGAGCTGGCCGCCCTTGCCGACCTCGACCAGCGAGGCGGTCGTGAGCAGGACGCCCTCGACGTAGACGTCGACCGGCCCGGGCAGGAGCGGCGCGTCGAACGGGTTGGTGAGCGCGACCTCGCGGTAGACCTCGGCGGCCTCGCGCGGCACGGTGACGAAGCGCGGCTGCGCGGGCGCGGCCGTGCGCGCGAGCGGCACGCGGTGCACGCGCGCGTCGGAGGGCACGTCGAGGCCGGCGCGCGCCTCGTAGCGGTGATCGAACATGCCGCGCGACGAGCGCGGATCGATCGTGAGCGGTGGCGCGGCCACGCGATCGACCTGCGCCGCGGCCTGCGCGCGCTGTACGCCCGCGGCGGACTCGGGCGCGCGGCGCAGCCGGCCGCGACCCGCGCCGGGCTCGCCGTCGGCGAGCTCGAGCGAGTCGAAGTCGAGCCAGGCGTCGGCGGGCTCGATCGCGGCGGCCGCGGCGGCCGCGTAGCCGAGCGGCGGCGCGGGCGGCGGCGGACCACCGCCACCGCCGGGCGCACCGCCGGTCATCATGGACCTCTTCGAGCGCTCGGCCTGCGCGGGCGGCGGCGCCCCGGCGAACGACGCCGACATCATCTTGGCCATGGGCGTCGCGCTCGGCGCCGCGCTCGGCGCCGGCAGCGACAGGCCCTGCGGCGGCGCGCCGCGGTACGGCCGGTGCGTCTCGGTCGGCTCCTCGGGCGCCTCGGCGTCGGGGTAAGCCATCATCTCGGTGCTGGTGGCGAGGTCGGCGTCCTCCTCGTGCAGCGTCACGCCGGCCCCGGTGACCTCGCTGAAGTCGTCGAGGCCGCGCGTGCGCCGCGCCGGCGCCTTCGCGACCAGGGTCTGGCGCACCGGTCGCCGCGGCCGCGCGCCGGGCGCCGCGGGCGCCGCCGGCAGCGCGGCCATCGCGCGATCGTGCAGCTCGAACAGCGCATCCAGCCCGGGCGGCGGGGCCCGGTAGCCGCGCCGCGCCGGCGGTTGCCGGCGTGACAGGCGCAGCGAGGCCAGCTCGGGCAGGCGCACGTCGGCAACCAGGTCGGCGGTCGACAGCGCGAGCGCCACCCCGGTCCAGTCCTCGCCGCTCGCCTGCGCGACGAACGCGGCGAGCTCGAGCTCGGCGCGCGCGCCGGCCTCGCTGATGCGCGCGGCGTACGCCGGCCACCAGCGCGCCGCGCCGACGACGTAGGTGAGCGCGAGCTCGAAGCCCGCCGCGGCCGCTCCGGACAGCCGCACGCGCACCTCGCGCGTGGGATGCCCGGGCCCGGCGCGCTCACCGCTGGTCGCCTGCGCGGCCGCGAGCCGCGCCGCATCGAGCTGGCGGCGCGTCGCCACCAGCTCGTCGTCGAGCGTGCGCAGGCGCGGCTCGATCTCGGCGGCCAGCTCGCCGCACAGGCCGGCGACCGCTAGCGCATCGGCCATGCGCCGCGCCGGCTCGAGGCGCCGGTCGCGGCCGTCGAGCGCGGGCTGCCAGGCGATCTCGAGCAGCGCACGCCGGCGCGTGTCGAGCGCCGCGAGCTCGCCGCACAGGCGCTCCACGGTCAGCTCCAGCTCGCGCACGCGCGCGAGCGACGGCCCGGGTGCGCTGGGCACCGCCGGCACGACCAGCTGCGAGCGCAGCGCGATCACCTGCCGGCCACCAAAGACCTCGGCGCGCAGGCTGCCCGCCTCGGCCAGCGGCGTGACGCCGCCGACCACGACCTCGAGCTCGCCGGTGCCGCCGGCGCCCGCCGCCGCGGTGGCCACGTGCACGCGCCGGGTCACCTGCGCGCCGCGCGCGTACACCTGGACGCTCTCGATACGGCTCTCGGCTACGATCTCGACCATGCCCGCTCCCTGCTGGCGATTCGCCTGGCCGCGGCATCGTAACACCGCGTGCTAACGTCCGAGCCTGCCGGGCCCGAGATGAGATGAACGAGTCTGCCGCCGAACCCGCGCACGTCGCGACGCTGCTCGAGCGCTGGGACGAGACGCCGTCCATGATGGGTGTGCGTCTGTCGTCACCGACGGTGACGTCGGCGCACCGCGCGCCCGGGCAGTTCCTGACCATCGACGCGAGCACCCCGCTCGCGATCGCCAGCGCGCCCGGGCACGGCCTCGAGCTGCTGGTGAAGCGCGGCGCGCTGGCCGAGGAGATCCTCGCAGCGCACCGCCCCGGCGACCAGTTCGCGGTGGATGGTCCCTCGGGCCACGGCTACCCGCTCGCGCGGCACGCGGGACGCGATCTCGTGCTGCTCGGCGCGGGCAGCGGCATCGCGCCCTTGCGCGCCGTGCTGCAGGCGGTGCTCGACGATCGCGCGCGCTGGGGCGCCGTCCACCTCTACTACGGCCAGCGCGAGCCCGACGAGCTGGCCTACCGGCAGGAGGTGGGGGCGTGGCGCGCCGCGGGCGTGCGGCTCGTCGACGTGGTCTCGGGCGTCGCGCCCGGCTGGAAAGGCGCGCGTGGCCACGTGCAGCATGCGCTGCTCGCGCAGCCGCCGGCGCTCGGCAACGCGGTCGCCTACGTGTGCGGTATGGCCGAGATGGTCGCCGATTGCAGCGCGGCTATGCACAGCCTGGGACTACCGGCCGGGGACGTTTTTCTGAACTACTGATGTCGCGGACGGCGCCAGGGAGGTCGCGGACGCGACCGGCGCGGGAGCGGCCGAGAGCAGCACGGGCGGCGTCTCGAGGTACGGCGCGCCGCCGACCGTCGCGTTCCCGGCGCCGTTGCTGCTCGCGCCCGTCGTCACGCCAGGCGCGACGTACGCGCCGAGCGCGTCGACGTTGCCGGTGATCAGCCGCGCGCCGCGCTGGTAGGTGAGCCACTGCCATATCCACTGGAACATGACCAGGAAGCGGTTCCTGAAGCCGATCAGGAAGAACACATGGATGAGGCCCCACGCCAGCCAGGCGAGGAAGCCCGACAGCTTGAGCTTGCCGAGGTCGCCGACGGCGGCGCCGCGGCCGATGGTGGCCAGCGAGCCCTTGTCGTTGTAGCGGAACGGCGGCAGCGCCGGCTCGCCGGCGAGGCGTCGTTTGATGACCTTGGCCACGTACTTGCCGCCCTGGATCGCGGCGGGCGCGACGCCCGGCACCTGCTTGCCGTCCTGCTCGAGCGCCGCGAGGTCGCCGACCACGTAGACGTCGTCGCGGCCGGGCAGGTTCAGCGCCGGACCCACGATCACGCGCCCGGCGCGATCGAGC
This sequence comes from Haliangiales bacterium, assembly GCA_046595695.1. Taxonomy (GTDB): domain Bacteria; phylum Myxococcota_A; class Polyangia; order Haliangiales; family SHYZ01; genus JBKJOI01. The sequence continues at coordinate 15,098 of JBKJOI010000222.1, forward strand.
GGGACGCCCAGCGACCTCGCCAGCGGCGACGCCGCGACGCCGGCAGCCCACACCGCGGCGTGCGAGGCGATTCGCTCGCTGCCGCCGATGGTCACGCCCGTGGCGTCGATCGCGGTGACGCGCGCGGACAGCTTGACCTCGACGCCCAGCTTGCGCAGCTGACGCTCGGCCTTCTCCGAGAGCTCGGCCGGGTACGCGGTCAGCACGCGCTGGTCGGCCTCGACGAGAATCACGCGCGCCTGCGAGGGATCGATGTGGCGGAAGTCCTCGGCCAGCGCGTGACGGCTGACCTCGGCCAGCGCGCCCGCCATCTCGACGCCGGTCGGGCCCGCGCCGACAACCACGAAGGTCAGCCAGGCGCGCCGCCGCGCCTCGTCGGTCTCGCGCTCGGCCTGCTCGAACGCCCACAGCACGCGGCGCCGGATCTCGATGGCGTCCTCGAGCGTCTTCAGGCCGGGCGCGAAGCGCGTCCAGTCATCGTGGCCGAAGTACGAGTGCGTGGCGCCGGTGGCGACGAGCAGGTAGTCGTAGGCGAGCTCGGCGGCGCCGTCGTCGAGCACGAGACGCTTGCGCGCCACGTCGATCGAGGTGACGTCGGCGAGCAGGACCTCGGCGTTCTTCTGCTTGCGCAGCACGCTGCGGATGGGCGCCGCGATGTCACCAGGGTTCAGCGCCGCGGTCGCGACCTGGTAGAGGAGTGGCTGGAAGAGGTGGTGGTTGCGACGGTCGACCAGGGTCACGCGCAGCTTCGCCTTGCGCAGCGCGCGGGCGGCGTTCAGGCCGCCGAATCCGCCGCCGATGATGACGACATGCGGCAGTGTAATCGCTAGGTTAGGCTCACTCATGGCAGGTGTTGGATGCCCGGGCGAGCCACAAAACGTCACGCTGCGTCATGATTGTGGGCTCGGTCGGACGGATATCCAGTGTCGGGGACATTTCAGGGGCGCGCCGCGGCCTGGCCGCGTCACTTCTTGCCGAGCTTGAAGGTCCAGTCGAGGCCGTCCTTGTTGTGACCCGCCCCGGTCATTTGCTTGCCGTCGATCTTTCCCTCGTACCAGGAGTAGCGCCCGTTCAGGTCGAAGTTCACCTGCCCGCCGTTCTGGAACCAGGTGCCCTTCCAGTCGCCCTGCGGGTCCTTCGCGAGCAGCACGCCGCCCTTCTCGAAGCGGAGCGTGGTGGCGTCGCCGCCGTTGTCGCCTTCCCAGGTCGTGCCCTCGACCGTGGCCACCGCCGCGGGCTGGGGCGCGCCGCCACCGCCGCCGGCCGCGCCGCCGCAGCCGGTGGGCACGACGCCCTTGTTCACATCCCAGCCCCAGTGCTGGCCGTCCTTCGACCAGAGGTTGCCGTACATGCGCCCGCCCTTGACGCTGCCGAAGTACTCGAAGCCGGTGTTCTTGTGCTTGAGGTACACCCACTCCCCGTCGATCTCCCAGAAGCCGTCGGCGTAGCGCCCCGAGGGCGTGTCGTACTCGAGCGCGCCGTTGGTGCGGAAGTGGAGGACGATGCAGCTCTTGTCCTCCTTGCCGCCCCAGCTGGAGCCGACGAGGTCGAGCTGCGCCGGCTGGCGCGGCGTGCCCTGGCGCACGCTGAACCTCCAGCTCTTGCCGTTCTTGTTGGTCGCCTCGCCGCTGAGCAGGTCGCCCTGCAGCACGCCGCGGTAGGTAGCGAAGCCCTCCGCCAGGCTGATGGTCACGTTCGCGCCGGCCTGCTGCCAGCGGCCGTCCTCCCACCAGCCCTGGGGGTCGCGGTAGTGCAGCACGCCCGCCTTGCGGAAGTAGAAGTTGATGCGGTCGGTGCCGTCGGTGCCGGTGAAGCCCTTGTCCTCGACCGAGGCGGGTGCGCCGGCGCCGGGCGCGACCCACGGCGTGCCCCGCCCGGGCGGCGGGCCCGACGACTGGACCGCCGGCGCTCCTCCGCTTGCTGCCGACAACACCACCGCCACCAAGAGAACCACCAGCCGGAACACAGCCACCGTCATCCATTACCCCCGAGGTCTGCGAAAGCATATGCACAAGCGGAGGTGGCCACAAGCGCGGGCAGGCGACGCACGAACGTGACGGCGCGCGGGCGGGCGGTTACGCTGCCGGCATGAGCAAAGGGACGCCGGCGCGCGCGCAACCGGGAGACGACGACGGGACGCTGCGGATCGGCGTGTCGTCGTGCCTGCTCGGCGAGGAGGTGCGCTTCGACGGCGGTCACAAGCGCGACCGCTTCCTGACCGACGAGCTGGCGCGGTACGCGCGCTTCGTGCCGGTGTGCCCCGAGGTCGAGGTCGGCATGGGCATCCCGCGCGAGACGGTGCGGCTGGTGACCATCGGGGCGGGCGCGGCGGCGGCGACGCGCCTCGTCGCCCCGGCGAGCGGCGTCGACTGGACCGAGCGCATGGAGACCTTCGCGCGCGCCCGCGTCGAGAAGCTGGCGCGCCACGACCTCGACGGCTACGTGCTCAAGAAGGACTCGCCGAGCTGCGGCATGGAGCGGGTGAAGCGCTACACCGCCGGAGCGTCGGCGTCGCATCCGCCCGCGCGCGACGGCCGCGGGCTGTACGCCGCGGCGCTCATGGCGCGCTTTCCACTCCTGCCCGTCGAGGAGGACGGCCGGCTCCAGGACGCGCGGCTGCGCGAGACCTTCGTCGAGCGCGTCTTCGCCTACCGGCGGCTGCGCACGCTGTTCAGGCCGGGCGGGCGCTGGACGGTGGGAGAGCTGGTGCGCTTCCACACCGGCGAGAAGCTGCTGCTCATGGCGCACGAGCCGGCCGCGTACACCGCGCTCGGACGGCTCGTCGCCGCGGCGAAGCCCCGGCCGCGCGCCGAGGTCGCGGAGGAGTACGCGAGTTGCTTCATGGGCGCGCTCGCGCGGCCGGCGACCACTCACCGGCATGTGAACGTCTTGCAGCACATGGCGGGCTACTTCAAGAAGTCGCTCGACGACGGCGACCGCGAGGAGCTGCACGCGTCGATCGCCGCGTTCGGCGACGGGCTGGTGCCGCTGGTCGTGCCGCTGGCCCGTCGCCGAACGCGGCGATCGACGCGTGCAGCTCCTCGCGGTCGCCGTCGTCGAGCGACTTCTTGAAGT
>JBKJOI010000537.1:0-3517 GCA_046595695.1 Haliangiales bacterium
GCCGCGTCCTCGCCGAGGGCAAGTCGCCGCGCAACCTCGCGCTCGACTGGTTCAAGCGCGAGATGAACCTGGCGACCCCGGTGCCGCACGACCGGCCGCCCGGGGGCTTCGGGCTCACGGCGGTTCACTGGTTCACGATGGCGCTGCTGGTCGCCTTCGCACTGGCGATGGTCGCCATGTACTTCTTCAAGATGCGCCGTGCCGCTGCCCTCTTTCGACGTCTCGAGACCAAGGCACCGCCACCGCCCGGCTCGGCCCCGCCGCTTGCCGGAGGACCTGGTCCGCCCTCGCCAGGCGCTCCGCCCGGACAGGCGCCTCCAGCCGCGAAGACTTTGCCATCGTCCGCCCCTGCTCCGCCCGTGACTCCTCTAAGTGCGAACTGGCGAGGTCACCTCCGCGTGGAGAGCATCGTTACCGAGACGCCGAGCGTCAAGACGCTCCGTCTGGCGTCCCCATCGGGCGGCAGGCTCATGCCGTTCACGTTCGTGCCGGGTCAGTTCCTCAACGTCGCGTTCTGGATCGGCGGCGCGAGGATGAACCGCTCGTACTCGATCTCTTCGTCGCCGACCCAGCGCGAGCACGTCGAGCTGACCGTGCGGCGTGAGCCTCGCGGCGCGGTGTCCCGCCACATCGGCGATCTGCTCCGGGTCGGCGACGAGATCGAAGCAGGCGGTCCCGTGGGCCGCTTCACCTTCGCCGGAACCGATGCCGACAGCATCGTCCTCATCGCCGGCGGCGTGGGCATCACCCCCATGATGAGCATCGCGCGCTATCTCACCGACCGGGCATGGCCGGGGGACATCTTCTTCTTCTACTCATGCCGCGCTCCGACCGACTTCATCTTCCGGGACGAGCTTGCGTCACTTCAGAGTCGCAATTCGAAGCTGCGCGTCGTGGTCACGATGACGGGAGCCGAGGGAACGGATTGGAAGGGCCCACGCGGACGCCTCACCAAGGAGTTGCTCACGCAGACGGTTCCCGACCTCGCCTCGCGGAGAGTTCAGCTGTGCGGGCCGCCATCGATGATGGACGCGACCAAGGCGCTCCTCGCTGAGCTCGGAGTTCCCCCGGAGCAAGTGAAGACCGAGGCCTTCGGCGCGACCAAGCCCAAGCCGTCCGCCGCGGGCACCCCCTCGAAACCGACGACCGCGGCGACGGGCCCACTGGTCACGTTCTCGAAGAACAGCAAGTCATCCAAGATCCGTGATGGACAGACGGTGCTCGAGCTCTCCGAGGAGCTCGGCATCGGCATCGAAAACTCTTGCCGTGTCGGCACCTGCGGCGTGTGCAAAGTGAAGCTGACCTCGGGCGAGGTCACCATGGCGATCGAGGACGCGCTCGATCCAGAGGATAAGGCCAACGGCATCATTCTCGCCTGCCAGGCGATACCGACCGCCGAAATTGCGGTCGAGGCCTGAGCCATGAAGGAGCGTGAGCGCATCGTCGTCACCGGAGTCCTCAGCCTCTTGTTGATTGCCTGGCTAGGCTTCCTCTTCCACCGCTCGCCGCGTTTTCCGGGCAGCGGGCTCGGGGCGGTGTTCGGGATCGCGGGCGCCGCGCTCATGCTCATCCCGCTCGCGTACCCGCTCGCGAAGCGCGTGCCCTTTCTCAAGGCCCGCATCACCCGCCACGTCTCGATGCCATCGATGCTCGCCGTGCACGTCTACGCGGGCATCTTCGGCCCGCTGCTGGCGATCATCCACACCGGCCACAGGTTCGACAGCTTGCTCGGGATCAGCCTGACGGCCGTGATGCTGCTCGTCGTGGTGAACGGGTTCACGGTTCGCTATCTGCTCACCTACGTCAGCGGCGAGATCACCGACAAGCTGGCCCTGCTGCAGACCGCCCGGGGCGATCTCGACAGCGCGTGGGGCGTGCTCGAGCAGTCCCCCGTCCTCCCCACCGGCGGCCCGGCCGCCTAGGTCACCCGCCTCGCCGAGTCGATCGCAGACCTGGAGTACGCGGTCCGGACCCACGGGCTCTTCAAGCGCTGGTTCAGCCGCTCCCTGAAGCTGCACATCGTCCTGTCCGTCCTCCTCTACCTGCTGCTCGCGCTGCACATCGGCGTGGGGATCTACTTCGGGCTGCGGTGGCTGCGATGAAGCAGCTCGCGCTCTGGCTCGTGCTCCTCGTCGCCGTCGTCACCGCGGTGTCGCTCGCCGTGGCGTACGACCGGCGGGCAGCATCGGCGCTACAGCAGTTCGTCAGCCCAGGTCCACTCTCGCCGAGGCACGCGTACCTCGCTGACCGATGCACCTCGTGCCACGAGTCGACGGTCGGCGTGACCGTCACGAACTGCAGCGCGTGCCACGCGGCGGACGAGCGGCTGCTCGGACGTCAACCCACCGCCTTCCACGCGAGCATCGAGGAGTGCGCGACCTGCCACGTCGAGCATCTCGGCGCGAACATCCGTCCGGCCGTCATGGACCACGTCGCGCTGGCTCGCATCGGCGCGCGCACCCTCGAGCGCGCGTCGCCGCATGACAACGACAGCGCGACCACGCTGCACTCCCTCCAGACCTGGCTGCGTGTGTCGGCACCCGAGGACCTCGACGCGGCGTCGGCCCGCCAGGTGCTCGACTGCGCGGGGTGTCACGACCGGCGCGACCCACATCTGCAGCGGTTCGGCAGCGACTGCGCGCAGTGCCACGGCCTGGAGTCTTGGTTCGTGCCGGGGTACCAGCATCCGTCCTCGCGCTCCAAGGAGTGCGTCCAGTGCCACAAGCCCCCCCCGAGCCACTCAATGGAGCACTTCGCGATGGTCTCGCAGAGCGTTGCCAACAAGCGAGCCCCGATTGACCAGTGTTTCGAGTGTCACCTCACGACGTCCTGGAACGACATCGCGGGCGTCGGCTTCTACAAGCACCATTGAAAGGGTGTGCACCATGAAGGCTCTCGTCTATCTGGGTCCCGACAAGAAGGCCCTGCAAGATCATCCGGAACCCGAGATCACGGCACCCACCGACGCTATCGTCAAGATGACCAAGACGACGATCTGTGGCACCGACCTGCACATTCTCAAGGGGGACGTCCCGACCTGTCAGCCCGGTCGCATCCCGCCGAGCTGGGCCCGCCACGCCGACAGTAGCGAGCTGTAGATGCCCTCCTTGCGCAAGAGCGCCTCGACCGCGCCGCGGAAACCGCTGGCGAGAGCGGCGTCCGCGGCCTTCACCAGCCGGAGCTTCTCGCTCGGCGAGAACCGCCGCCGCGTTCGGGCCGGCACGGACTCCTGCGGTGCACGATTTACGCTCCGCTCAGCCTGCTCGTGCGGCTCCTGCGAAGAGGCGGTCTTGGGACCAGGAACTGGGATTCGCTTCGGCACTCGATCGGGACCATTCTCCGCCACTCGGCACACTGATATCGAAGAAGGACTGTCTCATGCGACGTTGGCACAGAGGGGCCGGCGCTGCCAGCACGCGAGCGCTCAAGGTGATCATCCAGCCTTAGCGAGAGTCACGGCGACCTTTTCCGGCGCTCGCACCACGACACAAAACGAAAGGGAATAAGCCCATGAGTT
>JBKJOI010000737.1:0-8391 GCA_046595695.1 Haliangiales bacterium
GCTGGATCCTGCGCGCGCGCAACCTGCGCCCCGAAACACATGCCACCAACGACCACCGCGACCACGGCCGACTTACGCATCGAGTTCATCAGTTCCCCCGTCTGGTGAAAGCTACGTTTTGCAATCGCACGCTCTAGCACTCGGTTTCGAGAGCTTCGTAACACGGCCCCTGTTTCAGGCGTGTTTCAGGCAGCGTTCGACCGCACGAGCCGATTGCGTCCACCGCGCTTGGCCTCGTAGAGGCTCTCGTCAGCGAGGCCGACAAGCGACGTGGCGAGGCGATCCATCTCGGGCAAGCGCGTCGCGACACCCAGGCTGATGGTCACGATCGGCGAGACCGTCGAGGCCTCGTGCGGGATGGCCAGCTCGAGCACGGCGCGGCGCAGTTGCTCGGCGACGACCACCGCGCCGTCGGCGTCGGTGCCGGGCAGGATCCGCGCCGCGGCGTGGCCGCGCTGCTGACCGGCATGGGCCGAGACGGTGCCGCGGGTCTCTTGCTGCTCCGTCAGCGCGGCTGGACGACCATCGCGCAGGACGAGGAGTCCTCGGTGGTCTACGGCATGCCGCGCGCCGCCGCCGATCTGGGCGCGGCCACGCACATCCTGGCGATCTCACGGGTGGCGGCGGCGATCGCCGCGGCGGTGGGCACGGGCTGAAGCGGGTGGGCGAGAGGCGAGGGCGAGAGGCGAGGGCGTTACTCGTTGGCGTGGTTGAAGTAGTAGCCCTCGATGCCGCTGTACTGGTTGCTGCTCACCACGTTGGGCACCAGGCAGGTGACGCTGTACGAGAGCAGGCTGGTGAGGCTGGGGGGCAGCTCGGCGCCGCTCCAGTCCAGGTACCCGCGGCCCAGGTTGCTGCCGCCGGTGGCGCAGCCGCCCGCCGTGCTGCACGCCGAGATCGCGGTGCCCTGCCACGAGCTACCGGCGGTGTTGACCTCGATGAGGTTGCAGGTGAAGGACGTCGAGGTGTTCTGCTTGGTGTAGTAGACGCGCGCGCTGGTGAGCGAGAGCGTCGACTGGGTCGTCTGATCGCCCGGGCACAGGAAGCCGGCGTGCCCGGCCGACTGGTTGAGCACGCTGATGTTGTCGTAGCGCGCGTTGGTCGAGCCATTGAACGCGGGCACGCAGCCGAGGCCGGGCAGCCGGCGCGTGGTGGCCTCGGTGGTACCCGGCGCCGCAATGGCGGCGAGCGCGACGGAGAGGAGGATTGTGGCGATCGTTTGCTTCATGAGAGTCCCTTTCGTTGCAGGTGAAATGCGCCGGTCACTCCGGTCGCACGAAGATCCACATCTGGCGCTGGCGGCCGTCGGCCTCGGCCACGGCAGGCGCGGTGACCACGGGGCCCTGCCACGCGGCCGCAGCCGCCTGCTGCGTGACGCGCTGGCGGGCGTCGGCGAGCGCACCGGCATCGGCGGCGGTGATCGACGCGGCGCAGCCGCCCGCGTAGCAGGTGACCTGCGCGGCCAAGCCGGCGAACCAGGTCTGCGCGGCGGCGCGCGCCGCGTGCGTCCAGGCCTCGCTGGAGAAGCCGCCGCGCTCGAGCGCAGCCACGTACTTCAGCTCCGCTTCGTTTGGAGAGGTGTCGTCGTTCATGCCGCGAAAGGCCTCGACCAGGCCGCGCCGCGGGTCGCTCTCCGGCAACGCCCACGCGTCCTGCGCGTCATCGGTGCCTTCGGCGTGGGCTTCCGCGAGCGCCGCGCCGGCGGGCGCTTCCGTCCCGGCCGCCGCTCGTCGCGCGTGGGCGGCGTCGAGCGGGAGCGTCACGCGCGTCGCAGCGGCGTCGCCGCTCGTGCGCGCGTCAGAGGGCGTCGCCGGTTGCGCGCGCGCGCCACCCTGGACGAGGCCGAACCTGACGAGCAAGAGGATCAGCGCAGGGGCGCAGACCAGCAGGATCCAGCGAATGCGGCGCATGGCGGCCTCTTTTGCAGGCGCCGTGCCGCGCGCGCAAGTGCGCGATTCCGACGCGAAGTGTGAGCTGCCTTTCGCTCGCTACATCACTCTCGACGCAGGCATTGGAGTTGCCTAGACGAATTGCCTAGGCAATCCGTCCACGCGTGAGCGGTGCGATGGGCGTATGCTGCGGGGGTGCCGATCTCCGGAGGAGCTCACATGACGCGTTACCTGGCCGTGCTCGGTATCCTGACCCTGGCGACGATGTTCACCGGTGACGACGCCCGCGGGCAGTCGATTCCCGGCGTCGGCAAGTTGCCGTCGGTGGGCGGCAAGAAGGTGCCCGGCGGCGGCAAGCTCCCGGGCGGGCTCGGCGAAGCAGCCAACTGTGACGCGGTCTCGACCACGGCCGCGGGCGCCAAGGTGAAGGCGTTCATCGACGCGTCGGCCGACGTCGACCAGGCGACCGCCGCGCTCGAGGCCTCCGTGCACGGCGCCTGCCGCGACATGGCCAAGGCCCTGGAGATCTCGACCGACGGCAAGACCAAGGTGCTGTGCAACCGCGTCGCTGCCGAGATCCGGACCAGCCTGAAGCTGGGCGTGGGCGTGAAGTCGAGGACCGCGGTCACGACGAAGTACACGCCGGCGGTGTGCAAGGTGAACGCCGACTTCACCGCCGAGGTCGCGGCCAAGTGCGAGGGCCGCGCGAAGGCCGACGTGAAGGTCAGGTGCAACGGCACCTGCAGCGGCAGCTGCAAGGGCAAGTGCGCCGGCACCTGCGCGTCGAAGAACGCGCAGGGGCAGTGCGACGGCGAGTGCCAGGGCACGTGCAAGGGCGACTGCTCCGGCTCGTGCAGCGGCTCCGCTGACGTCGACGGCTCGGCGGAGTGCAAGGCGAGCGCGCAGGCGCGCGGCAACGTGAAGGCCGAGTGCACCGAGCCCAAAGTCGTGGTCACCGTCGACTCGAAGACGGTCGTCGATGCGTCGCGCATCGCGCGCGTCGAGAAGGCGCTCCAGGTCGGGCTGCCCGCGCTGCTGTCGGCGAACGCAAAGGCCAAGCTGGTCGCCAAGTCGGTGAAGGTGTGGGCGTCCACGGCGGTCAAGCTCGCGGGCAGCGGCGCCGCGCTGATCAAGAAGATGGGCGCCCAGGCCATGTGCGTGGCCGGCGAGCTGGCGGGCGCGGCCAAGCTGGCCGCCCAGGTCAACGTGCGCGTCAGCGTCAGCGTCGAGGCCTCGGCCTCGGTGTCGGGCGCCGCGGGCGCGCGCGCGAACTAAAGGCCAGGCGACCGTCCCGAGCCGAGCAGGCGCGATCCCGCGAGCGGGTCGCCGTTCACCAGCGTGCCATGGCGGCTGCCCAGGTCGGTCAGGCGCAGCCCGTCGGGGACCAGCAGCAGCTGGGCATGGGTGCGCGACACCTGCGCGTCGGTCAGGGTGAGGCCTGCGTGCGGATCGCGGCCGATCACCAGCTCGCCCGTGGCCGGCACGTTCACCGTCCACGAACGATCGCCCTCGATGCAGACGAGGTACTCGCCCGTGCGCGGCGCGGCCGCTCCGGCAAGCGCAGCGGTCTCGTCCACCACGGGCCTCGTCGAGGTCATCGGCGCGGATTATGCGCCGGCGTTCGGCCGCGGCAAGCAGGCTATAGTCGTCGGACGATGCGGCGCGAAGGGCGAGCCGGGTGGATCGCGATGTTGGGGCTGCTGGCGCTCACGGCGGCGGCCTGCGAGGCGAGGGAGCGTTCGCTGCTGGTCCCCGGCCTCGCCGACGGCACGCGGCTGCGGGCTCGGGTCTGGGACGGCGGCGACGACGCGCGGATCTTTCGCACGTGGTTCGACACCGAGCTCGGCGTCGAGTGCCAGTTCGCCATGGCGGCCGACGGGCGCTACCGCTGCCTGCCTTCCGGGTCGAGCGCGATCTGGCTGGACCCGGTCGTGTTCTCCGATGCCGCGTGCACGCGGCCCGCGGTGATCGTGCCCTCGTGTGAGCCCGCGCCGGCGTACGTCCACGGGCCACGCATTGCGACGCCGACGTGCGACGAGCCGGAGGGCCTGCCCGTGCTGGCGCTGGGGCCACTCCGCGGCACGCCGAGGTACTACCGGCAGCTCGGCGCGGGCTGCACGGCGCTCGAGGCCGCCGCCGAGCAGCAGGTCCACGACGTCGGCGACGAGGTGCCGGCCGCGAGCTTCGTGCCGGCGCAGCTGCGCGTGCCCGAGGGCGCGGCGCGCGTCTCGCCTTACGTGTTCGTCGGCGAGGACGGCGCGCAGGAGGCCGTCTCTAGCTGGGACCGTGAGCACGACCGGGAATGCACGTGGTTCGCGGCCGCAGACCGCTTCCTGTGCCGGCCCGTCGAGGTCGTGCTGCACTACGACTGGATCTGGGCGGACGCGGGCTGCAGCGTGCACGCGGCCGTCGACCTGGTCTCCGTGCGCCCGTGCGCTCCACCGACCGCCGTGATCGGCGCGGGTGACGGGCCGTACTTCGAGAGCTACCTGGAGGTCGGCGCGGAGGTGCCCCGTTCCCAGGTCTTCAACGACGAGCAGGGCACCTGCAGCCCCGAGACCTCCGAGCTCCCCGACACCTACTATCTCGAGGGCGCCCCGATCCCTGCGTCCAGCTTGCCCACGCTGCTGCACGTCCTCGACGGCGTCGGCCGTCTGCGCGCCGAGCGGTTCACCGACGAGCAGGGCAATCCGCTGGCGGTAGCGACCCGGCTCCACGACAGCGAGGCTGGCCAGGCCTGCGTTCTCGCCACATTCGTCGACGGCCTCCGCTGCCTGCCCGATCCGGGCTACGCGACGCTCGGCCCGCTCTTCGCCGACCCCACGTGCACGACACCGCTCGCGCTGTGGGGCGGCACGACGGCCCCCCTTGTCGCGGTACAGCCCCACACCTTGGCCAACGCCTGCGACCGGGTCGCGTACGAAGCCGCCTACGCCATCGCGTCTCCGTTCACCGGCGCGACGATCTACTTCGCCAGGCCCGAGGGCTGCATCGCGAGCCCGATCGATCCGCTGTCGACGTACTTCACGGTCGGGGAGCGCGAGGAGCTTCCGCGCATCGTGGCGCGGTGATCGACCGTCTCGACGGAGGTGAGACGACAGTCGTCGTGGTGGTTCTCGGCGCGTCCGGCGTCCGCGGCGCCAGCGTCGGCGACTCCGCGTCCTGGGTCGTCCGCGAGCGAGGCGCAAGTTGCCGCGACCGTCGGGCGTACCGTGCTCGCCGTTCGTGATCCTCGATCGCTCTGGCCTCGCGGCGGTCGCCGCGAGCGGCGCGGCGTGGAGTCCCCATCGTCGAAATCTCGATAGCGTGCTCACGGTCGCGGACGCGACCTTGGCGAACAATTCGGGGTGCTCGCGGGTCACGCGGGCCGCGTGCCACAAGCGTCGCCGCCGACGACCTCGACGCCGGCGCCGACCGCCAGCACGCCCCGCTGCACGCGACCGGTGACCTCGGTGCCGCGGCCGCCGATCGTGTGCACGTCCTCGACCGTCATGAGAAACGGCGCCTCGAAGTCACGCACCGGGTCCGGGATGTGTCGGTCGAGCGCGTCCACGAGCGCGCGGATGCACGCCGTGTCCGGCCCGAGCGGCTCGCCCCGGTCGATCGCCTCGAGCGCGCGCAGCGCGGGTCGTCGGCGCCTACTTCTTCCGCTTCGTATCCTTCGTCGTCGTCGTCACCGGCTTGCCGTCACCGCCGCGCTTGAACGACTGGCCCAGGAACGTGACGGTGTCGCCGGGCTCCTCGACGACCTCGTCGACCTCCTCGAGCAAGTGCAGCTGCTCGTCGCGCACCAGCGCGTGCACCTCGTCGTCGGCGAGGGCGCGCTCGCCGCCCAGGCGCTGCTCGTCGAGCAGGCGAATCCACAGCTTCACGAACAGGCGACGGTGGCTGACCTCGAGCTGCTCCTCGGTGACGGTGCGCGCGAGCGCTTCCAGGTTCTGCTGCACGAGCGCCTCGTCGGGCGCCCAGTCGTAGGCACGGCGCGCGATGCGCACCAGCCGCACGCCGACCTCGACCAGCAGCCTGAAGGGCTCGAGGTCGAGCGCCTCCAGATCGATGAGCGGCGCCTTGGGGTTGTGCGTGGACAGGTACTGCACGGGCGAGCCCAGCCGCTGCTGCAAGGCCGGGTAGAGCGGCAAGACGTTCTGCGTGAAGGCCGGGGTCACCGCGTACAGGATGAGCGTGCGCGGCAGCTCGGAGCGTCCGCACAGGTCGATGATCTCGCGCAGGTGATCGATCGTGTCGTTGGTCGACTTGGTCGGCTTGGTGTCGACGCTCAGACGCCGCTCGGCCTCGTCGAGCAGGATCACGACGCCCTCGAAACCGAGGCGGTGCACCACCTGCACGAGCGAGCGCAAGAGCGCGAAGCCGTTCTCGTTCGAGGGCACCTCGTAGAGGCCGTGCGCCTTGGCCTCGGCGGCCGGCACCGCCTCGCCGCGCAGCCAGGCGGCGAGCACGCGCGCCGCGGGCGCGTCGCCGTCGATCACCGCGCGCAGGAACGCCAGCACGGCCTCGCGGAAGGCGTGGCTTGCCAGCGGCGCGCGCTCGACCTCGGCGGCCACCCACGCGCGCGCCTGCTCGGCGCCCTCGGCGGCCACGCGATCCTCGGCGAGCCGGCGCAGCACGTCGTCGATGCCGCGCGTGGCGTCGCGCTCGCCGTCGGGCGCGAGCTCGAGGCGGTGGGCGACCGCGCGGTAGACGTTGAGCGGCTTGTTGAAGGGCGTCTCCTTCGGCGAGATGGTGATCAGCGCGCCCAGCAAGCCGCGGCGCCAGGCGAGATCGCGCACGCAGGTCAGGAAGTGCGTCTTCCCGGCGCCGTAAGTGCCCTGCACCAGCTTGAAGCTCGAGCCGTCCGAGCCGCGCAGCAGGTCCTCGATGTAGACGCGATCGATGATCTGCAGGTACGACTCGTTGCCGACGTTCACGTTCGAGATGCCCAGCTCGGGCGGTTTCCCGTTCTCGCCCATCTGCGCCAGGATCTTGCGCGCGAGCTTGGGGGAGAGACCCTCGGGCGGCCTCGGGGCGGTCGCCTTCGTCGTCGTCGTCGTCATCGCGCCTCCTGTGCGAGCGTCCGAAAGTACTGATAGTAGTGCCCCGAGCCCGATTCGTCCTCCACCCAGACGACGCGGCTCGCGTGCGAGGCGGCGTTGCCGGTGGCGACGCCGAGATCGATGCGCGCGCCGCCCAGCGAGAGGCGACGCTCGCGCTGCAGACGCGCCAGGTCCCAGGCGAACTGCGCGCGGGTGTGGCCGCGCACGAGCCGCGCGATCTCGGCGCGCAGCGCGGTCAGCTCGACGCGCTCCCCGGGTGCGCGCGTGCCGAGCGCGGCCAGGTAGGCCGCGCCCAGCAGAGGCAGGAAGCGATCGGGGTCGAGCGAGCGCGCGGTGAGCGTGATCAGCGCGCGGCGCCACGCGGCGACCACCGCGTCGGCCTCGGCGGTGGCGCGCCCGATCGGCTGGCGCGCGTAGCGGAGCTGCGCCGTGCCGCGCGCGACCACGATGGTGAGCGAGCCGATGCGCCACTCCTGCGGCTGCTCGGCGACCAGGCGCGGCACGAGCCCGGGCGCGGCCTCGGTCGCCGCCCGCCGTAGCTCCTTGCCGAAGCTCGGATCGATCACTCCGCTAGCGTACTGCCTTCGTCGTCGTTCGGGGCGGCCGCGAACGCCGCCGCGAACGCCGCGCGTCAGCTGCTCGCGCCGGGCGTCTCGAGCAGCACCACCGGGATGGTCCGCGTGGTCCAGGCCTGATACGTCGCGAAGTCTGCGTAGTGCGCGACCAGCTTCGGCCAGATCTCGGCGCGCTCGGCGGGCGTCGCCACGCGCGCGCGCATCTCGCGCACCTGGGCACCGACCTGGACCGTGACCGCGGGGTTCGCCTGAACGTTCAGGAACCACTGCGGATCCGCGGGCAGGCCGCCCTGCGAGCCGACCACCGCCAGGCGCTCGCCGTCCTGCAGGTACAAGAGCGGCGTGGTCCGGGGCACGCCGGTCTTCCGGCCCGGCACCGTGAGCAGCAGGATGGGCACGCCGCGCGGGAATGCTGCGCCGATGCGCCACTTGCCGCCGACGCGGCCGCCCGTGTGCTTGTACAGCCACACGTTGGCCTGGGAGAACAGCTTCATGATCCGGGGCACAATCGGATGATCGAGGCCGTCGGGACGTCGGGTCGGGTCGAGAGCCATGCGCGGATGCTACACGACCCGTGGACCCTTCACGACCCACTGACGACCGCGTGGTTGCCCCGAGCCGGGCGCTGGGACAGGCCGTTTCGTCGCGAAGAGGCGCCCGGATTCTTCGCTGCCACGGGGTCATCGCGGGCCGTGGCGGCGATTCGCTAGGAGCGTGTTGGAGTAACCGCCAGACAGGGCTCAGGCCGGGGCTGCCGCCACATGCGATTGCCGTAGCGTGCGTCTTCTTCGCCGTCCGCCTGCTCGGCCGCCTGCAAGAGCTTCGCGATTTGCTGTGAGGGTGTCTTGGCGGAGTCGTTCATCATGTGCCGCACAG
>JBKJOI010000997.1:0-5578 GCA_046595695.1 Haliangiales bacterium
TGCCAGCGCGGCCGCCTCGTCCAGGCCGGCGCGCGCGCGCAGCACGTCGGTGACCTGATCGCCCGCGGTCAGCACGGGGTTCAGCGCGTCGAGCGCGCTCTGGAAAACCATGGCCACGCCCTGCCAGCGGTGCTCGCGCAGCGCGCGCTCGTCCATGGCCAGCACGTCGTCGCCGCCGAAGCGGATGGAGCCCGTGAGGTGTGCGGCCTGCTCGTCGAGCAGGCGCAGCACCGCGTAGCCCACGGTCGACTTGCCCGAGCCCGACTCGCCGGCGAGGCCGAGGATCTCGCCCGGGAAGATGTCGAAGGACACGCCGCCCACGGCGGTCGTGGGCCCGTAGACCACGCGCAGATCGCGCACCGACAGGAGCGGCGTGCGCGCGTCAGCGGCCGGCTCGGCGGGCGCCACGGTGGCCTCGGCGCCCGCGTCGGGGATCTCGGCGCGCGGGCGCAGGCGCGGGTTGGTCAGCTCGTCGAGCGCCACGTTGGCGAGCGTGAGCGCGAAGCCGACCAGCGCGATGCACGCGCCGGTGGGCACGAAGACCCACCACGAGCCGGTGAGCAGCGCGGCGTCGTTCGAGGCCCAGTAGAGGTTCGTGCCCCAGGTGACCGCGCCCAGATCGCCGAGACCGAGGAACTCGAGGCCGACGACCGCGCCGAGCGCGTAGGTGGTCGCGCCGATGAACGCCGCGGCCAGGAGCGAGGTCATGTTGGGCAGCATCTCGGCGAGGATCACGCGGCCGTGGCCCTCGCCGGTCACCTGCGCGGCGGCCACGAAGTCGCGGCGCCGCAGCACCAGCGCCTGCGCGCGGAACACGCGCGCCTGCCAGGCCCAGCCCGAGATCGACAGCACGACGACGAGCGAGAGCGGCCCGGGCGGCAGGTAGGCGCCCAGCACGATGGCGAGCGGCAGCCCGGGGATGACCAGGAAGACGTTGGTGCCCAGCGACATGACGCCGTCGATGCGCCCGCCGAAGTAGCCCGACGACACGCCCACGAGCGCGCCCATCGCGGTCACCAGCGCGCCCACCGCAAAGGCGATGCCGAGCGTGCCGCGCGCGCCCACGACGGTCTGCGCGAGCACGTCCTGGCCCTGCCCGGTGGTGCCCATCCAGTGCGCCCACGAGGGCGATTGCAGCGGCCGGCCTACGGGCAGCGTCGGATCAGCGAAGAGGAAGGGGCCGACCAGCGCGAGCAGCACGAAGAAGGCCAGGATCGCCGCGCCCGCCGCCGCCTTCTTGCTGCGCGCCAGCGATCGGAAGAGCTCACGCATGCTGGCGCGTCCTCGGGTCCATCGCCAGCGTGACCAGATCGACGAACCAGTTGGCCGCGAGCACGGCCATCGTGATGGACAGGAACAGGCCCTGCATCAGCGGGTAGTCCTGGTTGCGCACCGCCTGCACGAGCAGGTAGCCGGTGCCCGGGTAGGAGAAGACGATCTCGGTGAGGAGCGAGCCGCCCAGGACGAAGCCGAGCGCCATGCCGAAGCCGGTGATGTTGGGCAAGATGGCGTTGCGCGCCGCGTAGGCCCACAAAAGCCGCCCGCGCGGCAGGCCCTTGGCGCGCGCCAGCGTCATCTGCTCGGTGCCGAGCACGCCGATCATGGTGTTGCGCATGCCCAGCAACCAGCCGCCCACGGTCGCGATGACGATGGTGAGCGCGGGCAGGAAGGCGTGCTGGATCACGTCGGCGATGAAGCCGAAGCTCCACACCGGCACCAGGTGATCGCAGTAGGCGTGGCGCAGCGGCGACCAGCCGAGCGTGAAGCCGAAGATCTGCAGGAACAGCATGGCCAGCCAGAAGTAAGGAAAGGCGCCCGACATGGCGAGCACGGGCGGCAGGATCGTGTCGAGCCAGCCCGAGCGGCGCCACGCGGCGAGCGCGCCCAGGAAGGTGCCGAGCACGAAGCTGATGACCACCGCGACGCCGCCCAGCGCGAGCGTCCACACGAGGCCGGTCGAGATCACGTGCGTCACCTTTGCCGGGTACTGCGAGATCGAGCGGCCCAGATCGCCGTGCAGCACGTCGCCCAGGTACTTCACGTACTGGGTCAAGATGGGCTTGTCGGTGGCGCCGAAGGCCTCCTTGAGCGCCGCGATCGTCTCGGGCGAGGCCTGGCCGCCCAGGCGGCCGGCCATGATGGTCGTTGGATCGCCGGGCATGAGCCGCGGGATGAGGAAGTTGAGCGTGATCGACGCCCACGCGGCCAGCGCGTAGAAGCCGAGTCGGGACAGGGCCTGCCGCATCAGCGCGTCTCCTCGGCGGGAACCAGCGTGGTGAACACGAGCAAGGGATCCGGCTCCACGTGCGGCGCGAGGCGCGCGTACGGGTTGGCCTGATCCGGGAAGCCGGTGAAGCGCTCGGTCGAGAACTCGCCCCAGACCGGGTTGGCGAACAGCGGGATGGCGGGCGCGGTCTCGGCGAAGCGCTTCTCGAGCTCGATCGCGATGCGGTGCTGCTCGGCGGGATCCGTGGCGCGCTCGAACGCCTGCAGGAGCGCGTCGGCGGTGGCGTCACCGAAGCGGTGCCAGTTGCCGGGCGCGAGCTCGCCCAGCTTCTTGACCGTCTCGCTGGCCATGGTCCAGCGGTAGAAGCGGTAGGGCGTGGGCCCGTCGAGCGAGTAGCCGACCGACAGCGAGAAGGTGCCCTCCTGCAGCCGGCTCATCCAGGCGCCGAACTCGTAGACGCGCACGCGCGCGTCGACGCCGACGGCCTGCAGGTCACGCGCGATGAGCTGCGCGGCGCGCACCCAGTCAGACCAGCCGCTCACGACCTCGATGTCGTACTCGAGGCGGATGCCGCCACAGTTTCGCACGCCGTCCTCGCCCCGCTGGCAGCCGGCCTCGTCGAGGAGCCGCTCGGCCGCGGCGGCGTCGTGGCGCACCCAGGCCGCGTCGCCCGCGGCCGGGTCGTGCCAGGTCGCGTAGGCGTCGGTGAGCCCGGTGGCGTCGGCGGGACGCGTCATGCCGTACATGGCGATCTCGGTCAGGCGCGGGCGGTTGATGGCCATCGACAGCGCCTTGCGCACGCGCACGTCGTCGAACGGCTTGCGCGCGGTGTTGGTCCACAAGAGCACCATGTTGCCGACGAGCGGTGACCACGAATGGTGGTGCTTCGGATTGCGGCCCACGTAGGTGCGGTCGACCGCGGGCACGAAGTTACCCGCCCAGTCGATCTCGCCCTGGACGAGCGCCATGTTGGCCTGGTCGTTCGACGGGTAGGCGGGGAAGCGCAGCGACTTCACCTTCGGCTTGCCCGGCTGCCAGTAGTGCGGGTTGCGCCCCAGCTCGAAGATCTGGTCGCGGAAGATCAGCACTTCCGTGAAGGGCCCGGTGCCGACCGGGCTCGGGTTCGAGAAGGTCAGCGGATCGGCGACCCTGGAGAAGACGTGCTGGGCCACGATGGGCTGGTGCGCGATGTCCTCGAGCCCGGGCACGTACGGGCGCGAGAAGGTGAACTCGACGGTGAGCGGGCCGGTCGCGCGCACGCCGGCGACGAATCCCCACACGTTCTGCAGATCGAGCGCGCGCTTCTCGTGCATGAGCTCGAAGGTGTAGACGACGTCGGCGCTCGAGAACGGCTGGCCATCGGACCAGCTCACACCCGGCCGGATCGCGAAGGTGAGGTGCAGGAGATCCGTCGACCAGGTGAAGCCGGTCGCGAGCCACGGCGTCCACTCGCCGCTCATCGGGTTGTAGATGAGCATGGGCTCGTAGATCCCGTTGCGGGTGGGGAAGCGGCTGCGTCCGGCGGGCAGGAGCGGGTTGAAGTTGCGCACCCAGGCCGACTGCTGCTCGTGCGAGATGGTGAGCGAGGCCTCGCCGGGCGCGGGACGCGGCGCGCGGTGCGACCCGCAGGCGGTGCACAGCGCGAACGCGCAGAGGCTGACGGCGAGGCTTCGGATCACGGAATCCTCTCGTACACCCGCACGTGGTCGATCAGCATGACCTGCGGGAAGGTGGTCGAGCCGTTCGGGTTACCCGAGTAGTTACCGCCCACGGCCAGGTTCAGGATGATGAAGAACGGGTGGTCGTAGACCCAGTTGGCGCCCGCGGGCAGGTCGGCGGGCGTCGCGGTGAAGTAGACACGTTCGTCGATCTTCCAGATGACGCGCGAAGGGTCCCACTCGATCGCGTAGGTGTGGAAGTCGGCCGAGAGATCCTCGCCGGCGTCGGTCTCGCGCCCGTGGTTGCCGCCGCCCGAGTAGCCAGGGCCGTGCAGGGAGCCGCGCACGATATCGGTCTCGTGGCCACGGTACTCCATGATGTCGATCTCGCCGCAGCCGGGCCAGCCGGCGTTGGAGATGTTGTTGCCGAGCAGCCAGAAGGCCGGCCAGATGCCCTGGCCGCGCGGCTGCTTGATGCGCGCCTCGAAGCGGCCGTACTTGCGGTCGAAGCGGCCCTGGGTGACCAGGCGCGCCGAGGTGTACGAGCGCCCGCCCAGTTCCTCGCGCCGCGCGGTGATGACCAGGTGACCCTGGCCGTCGTGCGACGAGTTCTCGGTGCGATCGGTGTCGTACTCGAGCTGCTCGTTGCCCCAGCCGTCGCCGCCGACGTTGTGCTGCCAGCGCGTCGGATCGGGACGGGTGCCGGCGCCGAGGTCGAACTCGTCCTGCCAGACCAGCTTCCACGGCGGCCCGAGCAGAGCACCGGCGTCGGCCACGGGCGCGGCGTCGGCGGGGGCGACGCCACCATCCATGTCCGCATCATCGGGATCCATGGGCGAGGGCACTCCTGGTCCACAGGCGACCGCGAGCAGGACGCTGATGAGAGAACCGAAGCGGCGAATTGTACGAATCATGCGGTCGCTCCTTGTGCGGGAAAGAGGCTGCGATCGGCGAGCGCGTTCTTGAGCACCATGGTAGCGGCGCCCACGGCGATCGACCGCTCGCCGAGCCGGCTCGAGACGATGCGCGTCTCGGCGACCGACATGGACAGCGCGCGTGCCTTGATGGACGCGCGCAGCGGATCGAGCAGGAGATCGCCCACGCCGGTGATCTCGCCGCCGAGCACCACCACCGCGGGGGCGAGCAGGTTGACGAGCCCCGCAACGGCGATGCCGAGGTAGTGCCCCAGCTCGTCGATGAGCGCGGTGGCGACCGCGTCGCCGGCGCGCGCCCTCTCGACGATGTCGGCGATCGTGAGGGTCTTGTCGCGGTTCACGCCCCAGCGCTGGTGTGCACGCGCGAGCAGCGCCTCGGAGCCGATGAGCGTGGCCAGACAGCCGCGCAGGCCGCACACACACGGCGGCCCACCGGGATCGATCGCGATGTGGCCGATCTCCCCCGCGGTGCCGCCCGCACCGCGATAGATCTCGCCATGGATGATGTGCCCCGAGCCGATGCCGGTCGCGAGCTTGAGGTACGCGAGATCCTCGCCGCCCACGCCGGCGCCCCAGAAGCGCTCGCAGAGCGCGCCCAGGTTGGCGTCGTTGTCGACGAAGACAGGCAGCCCGAAGGACTCGCTCAGCTGCTTCGGCACGTCGTGATCGCGCCAGGCGGGCAGGATCAGCGGCGACAGCTCGCCCGGCCGCTGCGGATGCACCGGGCTCGGCACCGCGACGCCGATGCCGACGACGCG
>JBKJOI010000004.1:0-7268 GCA_046595695.1 Haliangiales bacterium
AGACGCCGACGGCTGCGTCGATCCCGACGACGACGGCGACGGCATCGCGGACGGCGCCGACGCCTGCACGGACGTGGCGGAGGACAAGGACCGATACCTGGACGACGACGGCTGTCCCGAGGCCGACAATGACAAGGATCGGGTCCTGGACGACGTCGACGTGTGCCCGAACGATCCGGACGACCGGTGCCCCGAGGCGGGGCAGGCGCCGGAGCGTCCGGAGCCTCCGGGGCCCGCGGTGCCCGCGGTGCCCGCGCCGCAGCCCGCGCCGCAGCCCGCGCCGCGGGTGCCCGAAGTACCCGCGCCGACGATCTGACGTAGAGTACGAACGATGGTCGACGAGAGCGCGCCCCGTTCCGATCCCCGAGCGCAGCCGCTGCGCGGCAAGCGCATCGTCCTCGGCGTCGCGGGCGGCATCGCGGCGTACAAGGCGGCCGAGCTGACCCGGCTGCTCATGACCGCGGGCGCCGAGGTGCGCGTGGTCATGACGCGCGCCGCGCGCGAGTTCGTCACGCCGCTGACCTTCCAGACGCTCAGCGGCAGCCCGGTCGGCACCGAGCTCTTCGATCTCACGCAGGAGTCGGAGATCGGGCACATCCGCCTGGCCGAGTGGGGCGATCTCATGATCGTCGCGCCGGCGACCGCGGATCTCATCGCCCGCCTCGCCGCCGGCATGGGCGACGACCTGCTCACGACCATGGCGCTGGTGACGCGCGTGCCCATGCTGCTCGCGCCGGCGATGAACTCGCTCATGTGGGATCACCCGCTGGTGCAGGACAACGTGCGCCGGCTGACCACGCTCGGGCGTGTCTACACGGTCGGTCCGGGCTCGGGCTTCCTCGCCTGCAAGATGGTCGGACCGGGGCGGCTCGCCGAGCCCGCGGACATCGTCGAGGCGGCGGGCCGGCTGCTCACGCCCGCGGATCTCCGGGGCCGGCGCGTGCTCGTCACGGCGGGGCCGACCCACGAGGCGATCGACCCGGTGCGCTTCATCGCGAACCGATCGAGCGGCAAGATGGGCTACGCGATCGCGCGCGCCGCGGCCGCGCGGGGCGCCGAAGTGACGCTGGTGACCGGACCCACGGCGCTCGTGCCGCCGCTCGGCGTCGAGGTCGTGCAGGTCGGTAGCGCCGCCGAGCTGGGCGACGCCACGGCGCTGCGCTCGATCGATGCTCACGTGGTGGTGATGGCCGCGGCCGTCGCCGACTTCTCGCTCGCGAAGATCGCGGGCGGCAAGCTCAAGAAAGAGGACCTGGGCGACGCGCCCCGCCTCGAGCTCAAGCGCAACCGCGACGTGCTCGCCGATCTGGCGCGCGCGCGCGCGGCGCACCCGTCGCGGCCCCAGGTCCTCGTCGGCTTCGCCGCCGAGACCGAGCGCCTCGAGGACCACGCGCGCGCCAAGCTCGCCGCCAAGGGCTGCGATCTCATCATCGCCAACGACGTCTCCCAGAGCGACGCCGGCTTCTCCGTCGACACCAACCGCGTCACCATCGTCGGCCCCGGCGCCGCCATCTCCCGCCTCGCCCTCATGAGCAAGGACGAGGTCGCGCACCAGATCCTCGACCACGCCCGCGCCCTGCTCCCGTAGGGACGGTGTCCAGGATCTTACTTTCTTACTTTCGGCGACGGTGCTCACGAAGTCACTCCCGGCGTAAGGTCAGCGCTCTCCCGACCGCGACACGATCGCCGCTGGTCCGGAATGGAAACGACCGCCCGAGGCGAGCGTCTCGCCACGCACGCGGAATCAGGGGCTTACGCGCACGAAAGTAAGAAAGTAAGATCCTGAACACCGTCCCGGAGGGCTGTCGGACGGTTGCTGTCCGACTTTGACACGGCGCGTTGAAAGGCCGAATCGAACGTCAATGCTCAGGCTGACGCTTCGTTCCACGGCAATCCTGCCGCTTCTCCTGATCGCCGCGTGCGGCGATCAGGGCATCACCGCGAGCGAGAACGTGCCGTACGACGGGCGCCACGGTTCGGCGACCCGGATGGACATCTATTCCCCTGACGGGGCGTCGGCGGCGCCGGCGGTGATGCTGGTGCACGGTGGCAGCTGGAAGCGCGGTGGCCGCGGTGACTTCACGGTGACCGCCAAGCGCCTGGCGCGCTCCGGCTACGTGGCGGCCACCATCGAGTACCGTCTGGGCGAAGCGGGGGTCTTCCCTGCCGCCGCCCGCGATGTCTTCTGCGCGCTGGCCTTCCTGCGCGCGCATGCCCAGGAGTACGGGCTCGACCCGACGCGTGTCGCGATCATGGGCTATTCGGCGGGCGGACAGCTGGTGTCGCTCCTCGGTGTCGCGGCCGACGATCCAGATCTCCAGGATCCGAGCTGTCCGGCGGGGCTCACGGGCGCCCCCGCCGCCGTGATCGATGGCGCCGGACCCGTCGACCTGCGTGCGCTGGCGGGGGCCGCCGACGTGGTGAGCTTCCTGGGCGTACCGTTCGCTGATGATCCCGACCTGTGGATCCAGGCCTCCCCGTACGAACGCGTGACCGCGGCCGCGCCGCCGTTTCTGCTCGTGCACGCCGAGAGCGACCTGGTCGTGCCGGTCTCGCAGTCGCGGCGCTTCCGCGATCGCCTGCGCGAGTCCGGCGTCGATGCGCACCTGCTGGCGCTACCGGGCGGAGGCCACGTGTTGAACGAGGGCACCGACCTGGCGCACGAGGTGGGCGTCGTCGCCTTCGACTCGCCCGAGGCGTGGCTCGCCACGATCGACTTCCTCGAGCGCACGCTGGGGGCTCCGTGAGGTCAGCACGCCCGGCGCGTTTGGTCTCGCTCGTCGCCACCCTCACGCTCGTGGGCGCCCTCGCGCTGCCCCGCTTCGCCGACGCGGAGGCGCCCGCGCCCGCGGAGGCGCCGCTGCCGGTGAGCCAGGCCTCCGCGGCCGCGCCGGCCGAGTGGCTGGTCTCGCTGCCCCTCCTCGGCCTCGAGCGCGGCAGCCTGGCCGTGCAAGGCGAGCGCTACCTCGGCGAGCGGTGGGCCGTCACCGCCGCCGTGGCCGCGAGGCGCGTCGACGCGGGCGACTTCGACGCGCGCGGCCTGGCCCTCGGGGGCGGCGTCCGCTGGTTCTTCTACCCGTTCCACCGCTGGGGTCACGGCGGCGGCGCCTTCCTGGCCGGCCGCGTCGACGGCACCTGGCGCTGGCTCATCGACGAGCGCGACGGTCGTTCGATCGGCGACAGCGTGCAGCTCGCCACGAGCGCGCTCGTAGGCTGGCGGCTCGTGGCCTGGAAGCACCTCGAGCTCACGCCCGAGGTCGGCCTCACGGTCGCGCGCGAATGGACCACCGCCGAGCTCGCCGCGAACACGACGCTCGCGCCGACCTTCGGCTTGACCGTCGGCTACATCTGGTAGCCGCGCGGCGCCGCGCCCTCGCCGCCTACGAAGGCGGCCAGCACCAGTCGCGGATCTCCGGCATGTCCTCGCCGTGGGTCTCGATGTAGCGCCGGTGCTCGACCAGCTTGCCCTGTAGCTCCTGCTTGACGTACGCGGCCTTCGCGCCGAGCTGGGGCAGGCGATCGATCACGTCGATCGCGAGGTGGAATCGATCCATGTCGTTGCGCACGACCATGTCGAAGGGCGTGGTCGTGGTGCCCTCTTCCTTGTAGCCGCGCACGTGCAGGTTGGCGTGGTTGGTGCGCCGGTAGGTGAGCCGGTGAATCAGCCACGGGTAGCCGTGGTAGGCGAAGATGATGGGCCGGTCGGTGGTGAAGATGTCGTCGAAGTCGGCGTCGGGCAGGCCGTTTGGGTGCTCGCGCGGCGGCTCCAGACACATGAGGTCGACCACGTTGACGACGCGCACCTTCACGTCGGGCAGCGCGCGGCGCAGCAGGTCCACCGCCGCGAGCGTCTCGAGCGTGGGCACGTCGCCGGCGCAGGCCATGACCACGTCGGGCTCCGCGCCGCGGTCGTTCGACGCCCAGCCCCAGATGCCCAGCCCCGCGGCGCAGTGCTTGATGGCCTCGTCCATGCTCAGGTACTGCAGCGCCGGTTGCTTGCCCGCGACGATCACGTTCACGTGGTCGCGGCTGCGCAGACAGTGATCGGCCACCGAGAGTAGCGTGTTGGCGTCGGGCGGCAGGTAGACCCGGATGATCTCGGCCTTCTTGTTGACCACGTGGTCGATGAAGCCGGGATCCTGGTGCGAGAAGCCGTTGTGGTCCTGCCGCCAGACGTGCGACGTGAGCAGGTAGTTGAGCGACGCGATCGGTCGCCGCCACGGGATCTGCCGGGTCGTCTTCAGCCACTTCGCGTGCTGGTTGAACATGGAATCCACGATGTGGATGAACGCCTCGTAGCAGGAGAACAGCCCGTGGCGGCCGGTCAGCAGGTAGCCCTCGAGCCAGCCCTGGATCGTGTGCTCCGACAGGATCTCCATCACGCGTCCGTCTGGCGCCAGGTGCTCGTCGGTCTCCATCCGCTCGGCGACCCAGGTGCGCTCGGTCACCTCGAAGACCGCGTCGAGCCGGTTCGAGGTCGTCTCGTCGGGGCCGAACAGGCGGAAGTTCTTCGTGTCCTGGTTGTCGGTCAGCACGTCACGCAGGAGCTTGCCGAGCTCGCGCGTGGCCTCGGCGAGGACCGTGCCCGGCTGCTTCACGTCGACCGCGTAGTCGCGGAAGTCGCGCAGCCGGAGCGGCTGCAGGAGCAGCCCGCCGTTCGTGTGCGGGTTCGCCGACATGCGCCGCGTGCCCGCCGGCGCGAGCGCGAGCAGCTCGGCGCGCGGCACGCCGTTCGCGTCGAAGAGCTCCTCGGGCCGGTAGCTGCGCAGCCAGCGCTCGAGCTGGGCCAGGTGCTCGGGCTTCTCGGCGAGCTTGTCGAGCGGCACCTGGTGCGAGCGCCAGGTGTTCTCGGTGGGCTTGCCATCGACAGAGGCGGGCCCGGTCCAGCCCTTGGGCGTGCGGAGCACGATCATCGGCCAGAGCGGTCGCGCCGACGGGCGACCCGAGCGCGCGCTCGCCTGCAGGTCGCGGATCACGTCGAGCACCCGGTCGAGCGTCGCCGCCAGCTGCGCGTGCACCTCGCGCGGGTCGCTACCCTCGACGATCTCGGGCGCGTAGCCGTAGCCACGCATCAGGCTGATGAGCTCCGCGCGCGGGATGCGCGCCAGCACCGTCGGGCTCGCGATCTTGTAGCCGTTCAGGTGCAGGATCGGCAGCACCGCGCCGTCGCGCGCCGGGTCGAGGAACTTGTTGGAGTGCCACGAGGCCGCGAGCGGCCCGGTCTCCGCCTCGCCGTCACCGATGATGCACGCCACCACCAGGTCGGGGTTGTCGAAGGCCGCGCCATACGCGTGCGACAGCGAATAGCCGAGCTCGCCGCCTTCGTGCATCGAGCCGGGCACCTCGGGCGCGACGTGGCTGGGGATCCCGCTGGGGAAGGAGAACTGCCGGAACAGCTTCTGCATGCCGCGCTCGTCGCGCGAGACCTCGGGGTAGAGCTCGCTGTACGTGCCCTCGAGCCAGGCGTTGGCGACCATCGCGGGACCGCCGTGGCCGGGTCCGCACACGTAGATCATGTCGAGCGCGCGCGCCCGGATCACCCGGTTGAGGTGCGCGTACAGGAAGTTCAGCCCGGGCGTGGTGCCCCAGTGGCCGAGCAGCCGCGGCTTGACGTCGGCGAGCGTGAGCGGCCGGCGCAGGAGCGGGTTGTCGAGCAGGTAGATCTGACCGACCGAGAGGTAGTTCGCCGCGCGCCAGTACGCGTCCAGCTGCGACAGCTCGTCTTCGCCCATGGCGACACTCTTCCCGAGTTATGTGGCGGGGGCAACCCTGCGTTGGTGCCCGGTCTGGCAGGAGCCGCGACTGTCCGCCGCGGCTGCACACGGGATGGGTCGTGCTTCCGTGAATCGCGGGAGAACGCAGACTTGGCGCCGAAGGTGAAATCTTGAACGGTCCCCGAAAGTGAGCTGGGTCAGGGCTGGCGCGAACGGGGGAGCTCGAGGGTGAAGCGAGCGCCGCCGGTGGGGGAGCAACCGGCGATCAGGTGGCCTCCGTGGCGCTCGACGATGCGCCGCGCGATCGCGAGGCCGAGGCCGGTGGATGAGGCCTCGGAGCCGGTGCTGGCCGAGCCGCGCTGGAAGGGCGCGAAGATGCGTTCGAGCTCGTCGGACGCGAGGCCGGGGCCGGAGTCGTCGACGACGAGCGTGACGCGGTCGTCGCGAGCATCGGCAGGCTCGATCGCCGCGGAGACGTGGCCGCCACGCGGGGTGTAGCGGATCGCGTTGGCGACGATGTTGGCGAGCGCCGACGATAGGGCGTCGGGGTCGCCGTCGACGGCCGCGGCTTCGGTGCCGGTCGCGGATGGCCCCTCCAGCGTCACGCCTGCCGCGGCCGCTGCGCTCGCCAGCGTGGCGATCGTTCGCTCCACGAGCACCGCGAGCTCCACGCGTTCACCCGTGGCCGGCGTCGCCGCATCGGCCCGCGCGAGCCGCAGGAGCGCATCGACGATCCGCGACAGCCGGCGCACCTCGTCGAGCGACGTGCCCGCGGAGGCCTCCCACTCGGCGACGCTGCGGGGGCGGCGCAGCGCGACCTCCAGCTCGCTCGCGATCACCGCGAGCGGCGTGCGCAGTTCGTGCGCCGCGTCGGCGGCGAACAGCGCGAGCGCCACGTGCCCGCGCTCGAGCCGCGCCAGCAGCGAGTTGAGTGCGGTGACCAGCGCGCGCAGCTCGTCGTCGTCGTCGGGCACGGGCAGCCGGTCGCCGAGACGTTCGGTCGAGATGGCGGCGGCGGCTTGGATCACGCGGTCCACGGGCGCGAGCGCGTGCCGGGTCAGCCAGTAGGCGCCCGCGGCGGCGAGTGCGAGCCCGATCGGCGCGGCGAACGCCAGCGCCGTCAGCACCTCGGTGCGTGCCTCGGCGATCGGATCCTCGACGGAGCCGTGCTGCTCCTCAGCACGCTCCTCGAACAGCACGACCAGGTAGGCGACGACGCCGAAGATGGCGAAGCTGAGCGCGGTCGACAGGACGATCCACAGCGCCAGGCGCGCGCGCAGCGTGCGCCCGCCTCGACGTGGCTCGGCCTGGGTCATGGTGCGGCCGCCTCGCGCAAGAGGTAGCCGACGCCGCGCACCGTCTCGATGCGCGCCTTCGCACCGGCGAGCTTGCGGCGCAGGTTGGCGATGTGTACGTCGACGAGATTGGTGCCCGGATCGAAGTGGTAGCCGAAGACCTCGCGCAGGATCTCGACGCGGCCGATCGGCTCGCCGCGCCGGCGCAGCAGGAGCTCGAGCAGCGCGTGCTCGCGCGGCGACAGCGCGACCTCGCGGC
>JBKJOI010000110.1:0-9523 GCA_046595695.1 Haliangiales bacterium
CAGGGCGACGGCATCCTGCGCATCGAGATGCACTTCCTGCCTGACGTCTACGTGCAGTGCGGGGCGTGCGCGGGCCGCCGCTACAACCGCGAGACGCTCGAGGTGCGCTTCAAGGGCAAGTCGATCGCCGACGTGCTGGAGCTGTCGATCGAGGACGCGCTCGCCTTCTTCGCCAAGATCCCGAAGCTGCGGCGGCGCCTGCAGACGCTCAACGACGTCGGTCTCGAGTACGTCAAGCTCGGCCAGCCGGCGACGACGCTCTCGGGCGGCGAGGCGCAGCGCGTCAAGCTCTCTGCCGAGCTCTCGAAAGTCGCGACGGGGCGCACCCTCTACATCCTCGACGAGCCGACCACCGGCCTCCACTTCGCCGACATCGAGAAGCTGCTCGAGGTCCTGAACCAGCTCGTCGAGCAGGGCAACACGGTCATCGTGATCGAGCACAACCTGGACGTGGTGAAGTCGGCCGACTGGGTCATCGACATGGGCCCCGAGGGCGGCGACGGCGGCGGCACCGTGGTCGCGCTCGGCACGCCCGAGGAGGTCGCCAAGTCACAGGCCTCGCACACCGGTCGCTACCTGCGCAAGGTACTCTAGGACGAAGTGCTGTAGGATCGTCCTCTTACCTTGTCGTCGGCGGCGATCCAGGTCGAAGCTCTGGTGAAGGACTTCGCGGGGAACCGTGTGGTCGACGGCCTGTCGTTCGAGGTCCGCGCGGGCGAGATCTACGGGCTCATCGGGCCCAACGGCGCCGGCAAGACGACCACCTTCCGCATCCTGGTCGGGCTCCTGTCACCGTCGGGCGGCACGGTCCACGTCGACGGCATCGACGTGGCGCGCGAGCCGGCCCGCGCCAAGGCGCGAATAGGCTTCTCGACCGGCTCGTCGGGGCTCTACGGCCGGCTGACCGCGCGCGAGCAGCTCGCCTACTTCGGCGCGCTGCACGCCATGGAGCCGGGGCGCCTGCGCGCGCGCATCGACGAGGTCTCCGCCTCGGTCGACCTCACGCGCCTGCTCGACCGGCGCTGCGAGAAGCTGTCCA
This sequence comes from Haliangiales bacterium, assembly GCA_046595695.1. Lineage (GTDB taxonomy): Bacteria > Myxococcota_A > Polyangia > Haliangiales > SHYZ01 > JBKJOI01. The sequence goes on from JBKJOI010000110.1 coordinate 1,040, forward strand.
CCGGCGAGCGGCAGCGCGTCGCCATCGCGCGCGCGCTGGTGCACGATCCGCCGGTGCTGGTGCTCGACGAGCCGACCGCCGGACTCGACGTACTGGCCTCGCGCTTCCTGCGCGACGTGGTGCTGCGCGCGCGCGACGCCGGCAAGGCGGTGCTGTTCTCGACGCACTACCTGGCCGAGGCGGAGCTGCTGTGTGATCGCGTCGGCTTCCTGCACCGCGGGCGGCTGCTGCGCGAGGGCAAGCCCGAGGAGCTCAAGGCGCAGGTGGGCGCGAGCACGCTCGAGCAGGCGTTCCTGACCATGGCCACAGAGGAGCCAGCTGCGGGCCCCGGGCGCGCCGCGTGAGCCTGCTCGGCACGGTCTACCGCAAGGAGCTGCGCGAGACGCTGCGCGACCGCCGCACGCTCGCGGTGATGATCCTCTTGCCGCTGGTGATGTACCCGCTCATGTCGGTGCTCGCCGCCGAGTGGTTCATCTCGCACGAGACCACCCGGCAGGCGCGCAAGTCGGTGCTCGTGCTCACCGGCGACGGGGCGGACAAGGGCCCGGTCTTCGCCGCGCTCTCCGCGCCCGACGCGCCGTTTCAGCTGACGGTCGCGCCCGCGCGGGTCGTCGACAAGCGCCGCGGCGTGCGCGAGCTCGCCCACGCCGACGCCATCGTGGTCGTCAGCGCGCCGGCCGGCGTCGAGGCCGCGCTCGCCGCCGACGGCACCGGCACGCTGGAGGTGCAGGTCTACTACGACGCCTCGAGCGACACCTCCAGCCTGGCCGAGGACCGGGTGTCGACTGCGCTCGCCGAGCTGTCGCGCGCCCGGTTGCAGGCCCGCCTGGAGTACGAGCGCCTGCCGCCCGCGTTCGTGAAGCCGATCTCGCTGACCGCGGTGTCGCTGGCCTCGAAGGCCAAGGTCGGCCGCGCCGAGGTCGCGAAGACGCTGCCGTTCGTGATCGTGCTCATGGTGCTGATGGGCGCGTTCTACCCGGCCATCGATCTGACCGCAGGCGAGAAAGAGCGCGGTACGCTCGAGCCGCTCCTGGCCACGCCGGCCAAGCGGCGCACCTTGCTGGCGGGCAAGCTGCTCACCGTCGCGACGATCAGCGGGCTCACCGGCCTGCTGAACCTCCTGTGCATGGCGGGCGCGGCGCTGTGGATCGCTCGCTCGGCCACACGCGCCGCGGGCTCGACCTTGCCGCTCGGCGAGCTGTTCGCGGCCATCCCGTGGGGCGCGGTGCTGCTCGGCGTGTTCGCGCTCGCGGTCGCGACGCTGCTGTTCGCCGGGCTCATGATGGCGGTCGCGTCGCTCGCGCGCAGCTTCAAGGAGGCGCAGAACTACCTCACGCCGGTGTACCTGGTCGCGACCATGCCGGCCCTGGTGTCGTGGCTGCCGGGCACCAAGCTCGACTACGGCGTCGCGCTGGTGCCGATCGCGAACGTGACGCTGCTGCTCAAGGACGCGCTCGCCGGGACGCTCATGCCCGGCCCGGCGCTGGTCGCGCTGCTCGCGTCGTGCGGCTGGGCGGCGGCGGCGCTGGCGCTCGCGGCCAAGGTCTACGACAGCGAGCGGCTCCTGTTCGCGCCCGAGGCCACCGAGGTCCCCGGGCAGGGCGGATGGCGCCGGTTGCTGCGCGGGCGCGACCGCGCCGGCGCGATCGCGGGCGACACCGGCGTCGGCGCGATCGAGAGCAACGCCGGTGCGCGTCCATCCGCGCCGGCGGGGGCAGAGCGGGGCCACGCGCTGCGTCCGGCCGACGACGCGGCGCTCGCCCCTGGCGAGGCGCTCACGCTGTTCGCGGTCTGCGCGCTGCTCTTGCTCGGCCCCGGCGCCGAGCTGCAGGCGACCGGGCTGCTCGGCGTCGCCGCCTCGCTGTGGCTGTGCCTCGCGCTGCCGGTGGTGCTCGCGGCGCGCTGGCGCACCGGCGATCGTGCGCTCGACGCGCTCGGCCTGCGCACGCCGCGCCTGCGTCACCTGGCCGGCGCGACGCTGGTCGGCGCCTCGGGATGGATCGTGCTGGTGACCCTGGTGCTCCCCGTCCAGGAGGCGCTCTATCCCACGCCCAAGGCGCTCGAGGAAGCGCTGCGCACCCTCATCCCCGAGGACGTCTCGCTGGCCATGAAGCTGTTCGCGGTCGCCATCACGCCCGCGATCTGCGAGGAGCTCCTGTGCCGCGGCGCGCTGCTGCGCAGCTTCGTGAAGCCGCTCGGCGCCACGGGCGCGGTGGTGGTGTCCTCGCTCCTGTTCGCGCTGCTGCACCTGTCGGCGTATCGCTTCGTGCCCACGTTCCTGCTCGGTCTGGCGCTGGGCACGGTGGCGCTCGCCTCGCGAAGTTTGTGGCCTGCGATGCTGGTCCACGCGCTGAACAACGCATCCGTCGTGATCCTCACACCTTCTACAAACGAAGAAATGCCCACGTGGCCCGCTTTTCTCGTGGGTCCAGTGGCACTGGCGATTCTCGCGACCGGCTTTGCGTTGATCTTCCTACCGAGAAGCAAGCAAAGGTAACGACGACTACGTTCTTGTAGCCGGACGCAAGGAATGCTACAGAACGGTAATCGTGCAAGATGACAAGCGAACACTCTGGTACCTGAAGAAGGTTCCGCTCCTCGCCGATCTCGCGGCGGATGCGCTCTCTCGCCTCGCGGAGAAGGTCGAGATGAAGGAGATCCGTCGCCGGCAGGTGCTGTTCCTGCCCGGTGATCCCGGCGGCGCCGTCTTCTTCGTGAACGGCGGCCGCGTCAAGGTCTCCAAGGTCACGCGCGACGGCAAGGAGCTCACGCTCGCGTACCGCGCGCCCGGCGACATCTTCGGCGAGACCTGCCTCATCGACGGCGGGCCGCGCGAGGAGATGGCCGAGGCGATGGAGAACGCGCTGGTGACCGAGATCGAGCGCGGCGAGTTCGAGCGTCTGCTGCAGTCGCAGGCGCTGCTCGGCTACCGCCTGGTCAAGATCCTCGCGCAGCGGCGGCGCGAGATCGAGAACAAGATCGAGAACCTCGTCTTCAAGGACGTGAACTCGAAGCTGGCCGAGCTGCTCATGCGCCTGCCAACGAGTACGGCGTGGACGACTCGCGCGGTACGCTGATCGCGCTCAAGATCACGCACCAGGAGATGGCGAACCTCATCGGATCCACGCGCGAGACGGTGTCGCTGACGCTCGCGCAGTTCAAGAAGAAGGGCCTCATCGCGACCGATGGCCGCAAGGTCATCATCACGGACCGCGAAGGCCTGCGCGCGCTGGCCTAGAGGCCGGCTCCTACGATCGACGCGCTGGCCAGGGCCGCCGCGTACGACCTGGTCGAGTCGGGACAGCCTGGCCGGCAGCCTACGGAAGTGGAGCCCCGGCGCCTGAAGTGGCGCCATCGGGCTTGCCGTGCCGTGCCGTGCGTTCGGCATCGGCCGGCTACCGATGTAGCCAGATGACAGCCGGCCACCGCACAAGATAAGATGAGGCGTGCGCGCGTGTCTGTCGCCATACGGACAGCTCCAGGATGATCGCACCGGCCGGGTGAAGGAGAGAAGGAGACGACATGGGACTCTTCGACAAGAAAAAGAAGGGTGAGGACGACTACGATTCACCCGTCGAGCAGGTGAATCTGTCCAAGGCCGCGCCGCCGCCGGCGCCGCAGCGCTCCGCGCCTCCCGCCGCCGTGCCCGCCGCGTCGTCGCTCGCCACCGCGCCAGCTGCGCCCGCGCCCGGGGTGCCGCAGGCGGCCGCGCCCGCACCGGCACCCGCACCGGCACCCGCGCCGCGCGCGCGGCAGCAGGACTTCGACGACGTGCCGAACTACGGCATCGAGAAGGCCATCGAGCTGATGCGCCTCCTGCCCGCCGACAACATCGAGCTCGTCGTCCAGGTCGTCAAGAAGACGCTCGAGTCGCTGCAGATCCAGGTTCCGTCGATCATCAAGGACGCGAGCCGCAAGCAGCAGGACATCGAGGGCCGGATCGACGTGCTCAAGAAGGAGATCTTCGAGCTCGAGGGCGAGATCTCGACCCGCAAGACCGAGATCAACGCGCTCGAGACCGACCACCGCGAGACCACGACGGTCAAGGAGCGGCTCATCCTCGCCGAGAAGCTCACCGAGGAGCGCGCCGGCAAGCCCGCCGCCGCCAGCGCGTCGGGCGCCCCCGCCGCCCCATCGGCGGCGGCACCGACGCCGATGGGCGTGCCCGCGCCCTCGCGTGCCTCGGGCCAGTACCCGTCCGCGGGCGGCGTCCCGCGCGCGACCGAGCCGCCGCCCATGGGCGCGCCGAGCGCTCCCGCCCTCCCAGGCATGCCCCCAGGACCCGTCAAGAAGTGAACCGGGCGGGTTGGAGATAGCCGATGCTTCGCTACCATATGGCCGTGATCTCGCGGGATAACGCGATCAAGCGCGCTATCAAGCGGCTGACCACGTCCACCGGGTCGACCGCCGACTTCATCGGCGACGCGACCGGGCTGAACCCCGAGCGTCCCGTCTCGCTCGCGATCTACGACGCGCGCGAGACCCCTCCCGACAAGCTGTTCTTCGCCAAGGTCCCCAAGGAGGCGAAGATCATCTACATCATCGACGGCGAGGGGCTCATCCCCAAGGTCGGGCTGTTCAAGGACGAGCGGGTCGTCAGCCTGTTCAGCTACGACGCGCAGTTCGATGACGACGAGTTCGTCGCCACCGCCACCAAGGCGCTGCGCGGCGAGATCTTCGGCCTGCAGAAGTACTTCCCGTGGGGCGTGACCTCGTTCTCGATGGTGGTGAAGAACCACGACGAGAAGCACAAGGCGATCGAGATCCTCATGCAGTACGCCAACCTGGCCGCCGTGCGTGGTCCGGTGCGCGACCGCATCCAGCTCGTCTGCGACGAGCTGATGATGAACGCGCTCTACCACGCGCCGGTCGACAAGGACGGCAAGGAGCTCTACGCCGGGCGCACGCTCAAGGATCTCGCGCAGCTCGACATGGTGAACCCCATCGAGGTCCGCTACGCCTGCAGCGGCCGCTACTTCGGCGTGTCGGTGCGCGACGGCGGCGGCTCGCTGTCGCGTGAGCGGGCGCTCGAGTACATGCGCAAGGCGCAGGCGACCGCGGCCATCGAGACCAAGTCGACCGGCGCCGGGCTGGGCCTGGTCTCGGTGCTGAAGTCGGTGTCGAAGCTGGTCTTCAACCTCGAGCCGGGCAACTCGACCGAGGTCGTCGCGCTCTTCGACATGGAGCTGTTCGCCAAGGGCAAGATCGGCGCTCGCTCGCTGCACCTGTTCGCCGCGCCCGACGCGCCGCCCGAGGCGGAGGAGCGCGACAGCGGCGGGGCCGCGGACGAGGCTCCGGCCCAGCGCGACGCGGCGAACGACACCCAGGCGATCGAGCGGCCCATCCGCGGCCAGCGCGGCGTGTGGGCGCTGGCGGTGGTGCTCGGCATGGTCGTGGGCGGGCTGGGGGCGGCGTTCTACTTCCAGCAGTCCCGGGATGCGGCGGCGGCGGCAGCGGGGCCGGCCAGCGCCTCGCCCCGGCTGGTCGTCCGGGCGGAGCCACCAGACGCCACCATCACCCTGGACGGCAAGATGATCACCGCGGGCAAGGAGTTCACCCTGCCCGGTGCCGGGGACGGCGTGGTGGTCGAGGTGACCCGGGACGGCTTCCAGACCGAGCGCATCCCGCTCCAGAAGCTCGAGCGCGATCTCCAGCTGATGGTGCGCCTGACGCCCACCAAGGCCCCCAAGTAGGGATCGTCCTCACCCACGAAGGACGGCGATTCGACCGTCTTTTCGACGCCTTTTCGATCTGCTTCCGCGCCCTTCCTGACCCCCTCTGTATCCGAATGTATGCGGAATCATTTCGCTATGTACGCGCAGTTAGTGGAAAATTTCACTAAACCCTTGCAGTCCATAGTATTATTTTCTACGTTGGTTCGCGCATGAAGACACACCGCGTCACATGGATCGTCCTGGGTGCCTTACTGGCCCTGAGCACGATGACGAGCGTTGCGGAATCGGGCTTCCGGGGGCACAACGCGCCCCGCAAGAGCCTGCGTACCGCTCCGCTTCCGCGGCCCTCGGGCTGGCTCCACATCTACGCCGAGAACACCCGCGAAGAGGTGAAGCTCAACATCTACAACGACGACGGTTCGTACAACCAGGAGTCGCTCGCGACCCTGGACGGCCTCTGGCGCGACTTCCGCAAGAAGGAGGTCCGCGCCGTCGACCCGCAGCTCTTCGAGATGCTCTCCATCGTTTACGACCACTTCGGGCAACGTCGCCTGCTGCTCGGCTCGGGCTTCCGGGTCGAGCGCGACACCAGCCGCCACTACCACGCCTCGGCCGCCGACTTCCGCATCGAGGGCGTCTCGTACAAGAAGCTATACGAGTACGTGCTGACCCTCGACCAGGGCGGTATGGGCATGGGTAAGTACCCGACTTCGCAGTTCGTTCACATGGATTACCGGGCCCCGGGCGAGCCCAGCTTCCGCTGGATCGATACGTCGGGCTCGAGCAAGAAGGCCAAGGCGGTCGTGCGCAAGGCCAAGAAGGCCAAGTCGACCGAGCCCAAGATCGCGCGTTCGAAGAAGCCGAACTCGTAGCGCGGGCTACTGCACGATTTTCAGGCGCTGCGAGCGCTTCGCTCCGGGCGCCACGGGCATCGGCGGCGGCTCGGGCGGCAGGTCGACACGACCGGCCAGGTCGGAGCGGTCGCGCTCGTAGGCCTCGCGCTCGATCGAATCGGCCATGAGTGGCTCGAGGCGCTCCATGAGCGCAGTGCCCTCGACGACGAAGCCGGTCTGCAGGGCGCGCCGGGCGGCGTGGTAGACGAGCTCGGCCGAGCCGGGCGCGTGCTCGGCGGCGGCGAGCAACAGCTCCAGGCTGCGCACCGCCGCCTCCTGGTGCTGCGCGACCAGGCTGGCCACGGCCTCGGGCTCGAGCGTCGTGGTCTGGCCGGCGTCGGCGCCCGCCCCGGCGAGCCAGACCGCGGCGTCAGCCGGCGCGGCGATCTGCTGGCGTGCGAGCTTGAGCACGAAGCGGTCGAACGGCGTGACCAGCGGCGGCACCAGCGCCTGCTGGACCTCGGGGTTGCCCGGGTTCACCCGCCGGATCCACAGCAAGTGCTCGACCCGGCCCTCGACATGGTCGAGCAGTGGGGCACGTGCGCCGAGCTCGCGGGCGCGCGCGATCTCGGCGCTCGCCGGCACCAGCGCGTCGCAGTAGAGCAGGGCGCGCGCCAGCAGCACGTGCGCGGCAGGGTCCTGCGGCGCCTCGGCGACGGCGAGCTCCGCGGCGGCGAGCGCCTGGCGCGGCTCGCCGGCCATGAGGTAGACCTCGATGGTGGCGGCCGCCGCTTGCGCGGGCAGGTCGTCGGGCATGAGCGGCGTGCGCGCGGGCACCGCGAGCACCAGCGCGCGCAGCCGCTGGTGCAGCTCGTCCAGGCGGTCGCGCAGGGTGGTGGCGTCGGCGCCCCGGCCGCGCCGCCGGCGGGCGTGCGCTCGTCGCCAGACCGCGAGCGCGGTCGCCCCGAGCACGAGCACGGTCAGGATCAGGGCGACGGCGGTTCCCATGGCAGGGCCGAGCGCCTACTGGCTCAGCGCCGGTTGGTGCCGCGTGTCGCCGGGCGTCGAGGCGAACACCTCGTGCTTGCCGAGCATCAGGTCGCCGGGTAGATCGATGACCGCTTCCCAGCGGCCGTCGCCGTCGGTGTACGTCTCGCCGAGCAGGCGCGCGCCGTCGCCCCCCGCGCCCGCGGGCGCCAGGTAGACGTTCACCGGGACGCCGCCGAGCGGCTTGCCGTCGTCGCCGGTGACCCGGCCGGACACGCGCATGCCCTCGCCGCGGAAGCCTGCGCCGTCGGCGTCCTCGACCGCGATGCGCGAGGGCGCCTTGCCCTCGTAGGCGCTGCGCGGCGGCTCGGGCAGCCCGGTGCCGGGCGTGGGCGCGAGCGGATCGGTCGAGCCGGGCTGGCGGCCGCCGGGATCCTTGCCGCTCGGATCGCCGCGCACCTGGTCGATCTGATCCTGGCTGAGCCCCTTGATGTCGCCGCGCAGCTGCGTGTAGTTGTCGGCGTACGCAGGCGGCTTGGGGAACGGGTCGGGGTTGCGCGGCCTGTACATCTGCTTGTCGCCGGCGTTGTCGACGTCCATGTTGAGCGCCGCGCCGCCCAGATCGATGCGTAGCCAGCCGCGCTCGGGCACCCAGATCTCGGCGAACGCGTGCGCCTCGTTGGTGACGTAGCGCGCCGGGATGCCGAGCGCCTGCGCGGTGATCACGAAGGCGAAGGCGCGGTGCCGGCAGACGCCGGTCTTGGACAGGGTCAGGTCGAGGTAGATGTCGTCGGTCTGCGCCGGCGCGGCGCCGGCCTCGAAGCCGCGGAAGTACTCGATGAGGCGATCGACCGCGCGATCCAGCGGCGTGTCGACGCTCACGCCCAGGCGCGCGTGCACCTTGGCGGCGGCGGCGCGCGCCTTGAACGGTAGCGGCCGCACCAGCCCCGACGCGCTCGCGTCGGCGATCGTGTAGCCGCGCGGCACCG
>JBKJOI010000273.1:0-3712 GCA_046595695.1 Haliangiales bacterium
TACGCGTCACCTGCGCCACGTGCAGCTCGGCGCCGGTCCCGCGCAGGAGGCGCGCGAGCGGCCGGCGGCGCGGCTGGCTGCCGGCCGCGACCTCGTGCAGCCGGATCCGGTTCACATGCTCGTCGCTGGCGCTGACCAGGGTCACCCGGGCGCCGAAGCGCGCCGCGCGCCGCGCCAGGCGCTGCGCCGCGAGCACGCCCGCGTAGCCGCCGCCCAGCACCACGATGTGCGCACCGCCGAGCCCGCTGCGTCCGTTCGTCGTCGTCGTCATGCGTTTCCTCCTACCCACATGACGAGATAGCCACGCCGGCTGTGACGTGGCCCGGCGCGAAAGGCGCAACTCCCCGTGGCGACGCGACTAAATGTCGACGCGACTTACGTCGACCCGACTAATCGAAGCCGGCGAACGGCACGTGCGCGTAGAAGTTGTTGCCGCCCGGCACGACGTACGGCTCGTAGTCGATGGCCCAGGGTGTCGCGGTGGTGCGGCCCTCGGCGTGCGCGAGCGTGAGCGCCGCCGGCGCCAGCCTGCGGTACGGCGACGTCGGCGGCAGGTCGTCGTTCATGGCGCCGCCCGCCGAGAAGATGTTCAGCAAGAGCGAGCGGCCGTCGTCGTAGATCGTGCGGAAGCCCGACTCGGCCACCTCGTGGCCGCGGATCATCACGTTGGCGCCGAGGCGTGCGAGGAAGCGGTGGAACTGCCGGCGCCCGAACGCGAAGCGGCTCGACTTGGCCTGCAGCTCGGCGGGCACGTGATCGGCCGTCGACGGATCGCTCCACGCCATCTCGAAGCGCAGGATCGAGTCGTTCAGGCTGCCCAGGTGCTCGTAGCGCTCCTCGAGCAGCACGTCGCGCGGGATGCCCGCGTGGACCATCACGATGCGGTTGAAGAGCAACACGCTGGGCAGCTGCTCGAACAGATCCTTGTACGCGAGCAGCGTCGCGTGCGGCAGCAGCTTGCCGTGCACGTCGATGGCCTCGGCGGGCGAGACGACGGGGGCGACCTTGCCCTTGAGGAGGCGGTAGTGCTCGTGGTTGCCGCGCAGCAGGTACACCTGCTCGGGCGCGTGCACGAACAGGGACAGCGCCGCGCGCAGCACGCCCTCGTAGCTGTACAGGCCGCGGTCGACGTAGTCGCCGAGGAAGACCAGCTTGGGCTCGGGCTCGCGCTCGGGGTGCTTGCGCCAGGCCTCGAGCTTGCCGAGGAAGTCGCACTGCAGCACGGCGGCCTTGAGGCAGCTGTAGCAGCCGTGCAGATCGCCGAACACGGTGAGGTCGAGGCGCTGGTCGGGCGCCGCCGGCAGCGCATAGACGAAACGGTCGAGGAACGGCTTCTGGCCCTGCAGCTCGTCGACCCCGACGATGCCATCGAGCTTGCCCTCGCCCAGCTTGCGCTGGCGTTCGAGCTGCGCGAGCGCGGCCTGGATCAGCTTCTTGTCGGCGGCGGCCTCCTTGCGCAGCGGCGCGGTCTCGGTCGGGTAGGGCCGCTCGAGCCGGGAGAAGAAATCGTCGTTGGGCGTGCGCGCGCGCCGCGACGAGGCCGGCGCGATGCGCAGCGAGAGCGGCGGCAGCGCCTCGGTGGCGTAGCCGTCCTCGAGCGCGGACGACGCCAGCAGCTTGTCGATCTCCTGGCGGAAGCGCTTCTCGGCGGGGTGCTCGACGCCGTCGGCGAGGATGAGCTCGTCGCAGATCTCGAGCAGCTTGGCGCGCGCTTCGGCGTCGAAGCTGCGCAGCACCTCGTAGCAGCGCAGCTCGAGCTTGTCGCGGACGTGCGCCTCGCGGCCTTCCTTGGTGAGCACCGCCTCGTCGTAGAGCGACTGCACCTCGCGATCGATGTCGGCGGCGACCGCGGTGAAGAACTCGGTCTGCTCCTGGATGAGCCGCGTGCGCGTCGCCGCGCTCTCGTAGCCGCGGCGGTAGTGGACCTGGTTGGCGACCAGCTTGTGGATGCGCGCGGCGACGAAGCGGCGCTCGTGGTCGTGGTACTCGCCGTCGACGTAGGCGAGCGTGGTGAGGTAGTAGATGATCGCGCGGAGCTGCTCGGCGGCCAGCTCGGGGGCGTCAGCGAGGACGATCACGTGGCGACGACGATAGCACGGCGTCGCGCGGCGTCGCGGGTGGGTCGGCGCAGTGTACGAGGCAGCGCTCGAGGCAGCGCTTGGGTCGGGCTCAGGGCTTGAAGCCCTCGCCGTCCGGGCTGCCGGCGCTGGCAAGGAGATCGGCGTCGAAGCTCCACGGGCCCTGCCGGGTCGGCACCTCCTGGCCGCGTGCGATGGCCGCCTGGAACTTGCTGCGCCGCCACATGACCGCGCCGAAGCGCATGAGGTGCTCGGTCTTCTGCTGGCAGTCGACGAGCGAGAACTTCCAGCGCTGCAGCTGCCGCACGAGCGTCACGAACGCGATCTTCGAGGCGTCGGCCTGGTCGGCGAACATGGACTCGCCGTAGAAGATCGAGCCGAGCGACACGCCGTAGAGCCCGCCCACGAGCTCTCCGTCGTGCCACGCCTCGGCCGAGTGCGCGAAGCCGAGCTGGTGCAGCTTGATGTACGCGGCCTGCATCTCGTCGATGATCCAGGTGCCGCCCTGGCCGGGGCGGTAGGCGCGCGCGCACGCCGAGATGACCGCGTCGAACGCGGTGTCGAGGCGCAGCTCGAAGGGGAACTTACGCATCGCCTTTGCCAGGCTCTTGGGCACGTGCAGCTCGTCGGGCAAGAGCACGGCGCGCGGGTCAGGCGTGTGCCAGAGGATGGGCAGGTCCTCGTCGTACCAGGGGAAGATGCCGAGCGAGTACGCGAGCAGCAGTCGTTCGGGACGAAGATCGCCGCCGACCGCGAGCACACCGGTGCGATCCGCTTTCTCCGTCGGCGGAAAGACGAGGCGATCGTCGAGGTGAAAGATGGGCAACGAGAGACACTTAGCACGTCGCACGCTAAGCTGCGAAACGTGAGCTACGAGCCATTCGCGCGCGGGCCATTCGCGGTCGGAGTGCGGACGGTGAGCGTGGTGGTGCGAGTGGCAGGAGGCGGCGGAGCGGGTACGAGCGGCGCGGGTGCGAGCACGGGCGGCACGATGCGGCTCCCGGTCGAGCTGTGGTACCCGGCGGACGACGCGTTCATCGGCGCGGACGTCGATCCGGCGCGTCGCGATCGCTACCATATGATCCCGGCGATGCCGGCCGCGTGGCAGTCGGCCGTGCGTGACGCACCGGCGCGGGCGATCGATCCGGGCGGCGCCGCGGGGCGGTGGCCGCTCGTCGTGTTCTCGCACGGCCTGGGTGGGCACCGGCGACAGTCCACGTTCCTGTGCACGCACCTCGCGAGCCATGGGTACGTGGTCGCGGCGCCGGACCACGTGGGCACGACCTTCGCGGACGCGATCGGGATGTTCACCGGCAGCATCGCCCGCGCGGGCGGGACGGGGTTGCTCGGCTGGGTGCAGGGCGGGATCGGGCAGCGTCCGCTCGACGCGGTCGCGGTCATCGATGCCCTGGCCGGCGGCGCGGTCGCCGAGTTGGCCGCGCGCACCGATGCCGTGCACGTCGGCATGTGCGGCCACAGCCTGGGCGGCTGGACCACGCTCGCGACCGTGGCGCGTGACGCGCGCGTGCGCGCCGCGGTGGTGCTGGCGCCGGCGGGCGGGCGCGGCACGGACCCGCGCGATCCTTTGCCCGGCGCGCTCGCGCTCGACTGGGCGCGCGAGGTGCCGAGCCTGT
>JBKJOI010000639.1:0-3324 GCA_046595695.1 Haliangiales bacterium
CGAGCCGCCCGCCGCGCCCCCGGCGGGCGCGGCCGCACCCGCCGAGTCACTCGCCGACGAGGTGATCCCCCAGCTCGACGACGAGATGCCCGAGGAGGCGTGAGCGCGGCCCCGACGCCAGAGCCCGCGGCCGCAGGCTCGAAGAAGCGCAGGCTGCCCGGCACGGTCGTCGCGCTCGGCCTGGTGTCGCTGTTCACCGACGCCTCGAGCGAGATGATCGTGCCGCTCCTGCCCGCGTTCCTTGCCGCACTGGGCGCGAGCGGCACGATGATGGGCCTCATCGACGGTGTCGCCGAGAGCACCTCGGCGCTGCTCAAGCTGGCCTCGGGGTACTGGTCGGATCGGGTGCGCCGCAAGAAACCGCTCGTGGTGCTCGGCTACGCGCTGGCGTCGGTGGCGCGGCCGCTCATCGCGCTCGCGCAGACGCCCCTGCAGGTGCTGGGCATCCGCTTCGTCGACCGCATCGGCAAGGGCGTGCGCTCCTCGCCGCGCGACGCGCTCATCGCCGAGGCCGCACCCGCGGACCAGCGTGGCCAGGCCTACGGCTTCCACCGCGCCATGGACCACACCGGCGCGCTCATCGGCCCGCTGGTGGCGTTCGCGCTGATCGGCTGGCTCGGGCTCGAAGTGCGCACCGTGTTCGCGCTCGCGGCGATCCCGGCGGCCGCGGCGGTCGCGACGCTCGTCTTCTTCGTGCGGGAGGCGCGCGAGCCGGCCGTGGCCGGCGCCGCGAATGCAGTGCTCCCGACGCTGACCGGCGGCGTGCCGCTGTCTCCCCCGCTGCGCCGCTACCTGGCGCTGGTCGCGCTGTTCACGCTCGCGAGCTCGACCGATTTCTTCCTGCTGCTGCGCGCCCACGAGCTCGGCGTGCCGGCCTACCAGGCGCCGCTCCTGTGGGCGATGCTGCACCTGGTGAAGTCGGTGCTGTCGACGCCGCTCGGCGCGCTCTCGGATCGGGTGCCGCGCGAGCGCCTCATCTTGGTCGGCTGGCTGGTCTACGCGCTGGTCTACGGCGCCTTCGGGCTGGCCAGCGCGCCGTGGCACGCGTGGGCGCTGTTTCTGGTCTACGGGGTCTACGGCGCCGCCTGCGAGGGCGCCGAGAAGGCGCTCGTCGCCGATCTCGCGCCCGAGGGTGGCCGGGGCCGCGCCTTCGGCTGGTTCAACTTCACCGTCGGCGTGTGCGCGCTGCCCGCCTCGCTCGGCTTCGGCCTGGTCTGGGATCAGCTCGGCCACGACATGGCGTTCTTCGCAGGCGCCGGGCTCGCGACGCTCGCCGCGCTCGGGCTCGCCTTCTGGCGGCGCGGCTAGGGCGCGCGCGCGCCCGGCTCACTTTCGCAGCAGTGGCATCAGCATCCGCGCGCCGTTCTCGGCGGAGCCCACGCCGCGCGCGCGCAGCCAGGGCTCCGCGCCCGGCTCGCCCCCCAATCGGAAGCGGACCATGTGGGCCATGAACTCGAGGATCACGCGGCGCGATCATACCGCGCGCGCGCGGCCTCGTCTCCGGGGAGGCAGGACGCTCCGGCCTTGGAGAACGCGACGCCTACGAAGGCGGCTTGGGCGCGGGCGCCGCGGCGGGCGCCTCGGCGTCGGTGGGGAGCTCCTCGAGGTTCGGGATGAGGATGATCTCGATGCGCCGGTTCTCCTGCTTGCCAGGCTCGCTCGCGTTATCCGCGATCGGATCGAACTCGCCGTAGCCGCTGGCCGACAGGCTGGTCGGCGAGACGCCCTGCGCGATGAGGAACTTGGTCACGGTCAGCGCGCGTGCGGTCGACAGCTCCCAGTTGTCCTTGAGCTTCGAGCCGCGCAGCGGCGCGTTGTCGGTGTGGCCGGCGATCGCGAACTTGCGATCGGGGAACTCCTTGAGCACCGCAGCGACCTCGGTCAGCACGCTCTTGCCCTCGGCCGACAGATCGGCCTTGCCCGACGCGAACAGCACGCCCGACGGCAGGTTCATGATCATGCGCCCGCCGCGCAGGCTGATCTTGATCTTGCCCGAGTCGATCATCTTGCGGAAACGCTCGGTCAGCGCACGCTGCGCGGCCAGGCGCTTCTCGGTCTCCGCCTTTTGCTTGCGCAGGTAGTCGAGCTCCTGCGCGGTCGAGTTCAGGTTCTTCGCCAGCTGGCTCTCCCGCTGCTCGGCGGCCTCGCGCTTCTTCCTCTCCTCGTCGGTCTCGAGCTTGGTCGTGGCAGCCTCGCCCTCGAGATCGGTCGCGCGCTTGGCGCACGCCTGAGCCTCGCTGCTGGCGGTCGAGAGATCGGTCTGGCAAGCCCGTAGTTGCTTCAAAGTCGCGGCGTGTGTGGACGACGAGACGCACCCTGGTGCCGCCCCGAGTGCCACGATCGTCATTAGGCCTAACCACTTGTATGAATTGATATATTTGTGCGCCATGGCGCGCACGGTAACACAGCTCTCGAGCTCATTTGGTGGTTTTCTGGACAAGTAGGTATGTCCATGTAGGATAAAAACTCCTATGTCGTCCGCCGTCCGTCTCCGTCGATCGCCGTCTGGTCCAGCCGCCAACCGCCGCGCCGCACCGGGTGGAGCTCGCCTGCGAGAGGTCGCCGGCATCGTGTTGCTCGCGCTCGGCCTGTTCACCGGCACGGCGCTGCTCTCCCTGCAGTTCGGCGACGGCACGCTCATGGGACCGCTCGGACGGTTCTGCGCGCGCACGTTCTACGCGATGGCCGGGATCGCCAGCTACATGATGGTGGTCGCGCTCATCATCGGGCCGATCCGCTTGCTGTCGGGGCGTCCCGCGATCGCCGGCCCCGCCGAGGCCCTGGGCGGGCTGCTCGGCCTGGTCTCGCTGGCCATCCTCTTCCACCTGGTCGCCGAGACCTACCGGGTCGTCGACTTTCCGCCGGGCGGCCGGCTGGGCGAGTTCCTCGGCGAGGTCATGCGCGCCGGCGTGTCGACCGCGGGCACCGCGTTGTTCGCGATCGTCGGCCTGTTCATCGCGATCATCGCGACCACGCCGCTCGAGATCAAGACGGTGGGTCACCTCCTGCGCACCTTGGGCGGGCGCACGCTGGCGGCGTTCGGCCTCGCGTTCGGTGAGCTCGGCCGCTTCGTCGGCGAGGTCGTGCGCGCGATCCTTCCCGATCCCAACGACGACGACGGCAGCTACGACGACGAGGACGAGGACGACGCGCCCGAGAAGCCGAAGGCGCGCGTGGCCGCCGCCGGCAAGCGCAAGCCCACCGAGCCCACCTTCGACCCGCACGCGCTCGACGACGGCGCGCCTGTCGAGGAGCTGGGCGGCGACACCGTGCGCGTCGGCGAGCCGCCGCACGGCGCGTTCGATCCCGTGATCGTCGAGGCCA
>JBKJOI010000523.1:0-8725 GCA_046595695.1 Haliangiales bacterium
GTCTACGACGGCCGCTTCTTCGCCGTGCCGGTCGAGGTCGTGCTCGCCGACGTCGCGCAGCAGGTCGCGGCGGGTGCGCGCCACGTGACCTTCGGCGATCCCGACTTCCTGAACGGCCCGAAGCACGCGCTCGGGGTCGCCCGCGGGCTGCACGCCGCGCACCCCGACGTGACCTTCGACTGCACGGTCAAGGTCGAGCACATCCTGCGGCACCGCGAGGTCTGGCCCGAGCTGGCAGCGAGCGGCTGCGTGTTCGTCGTCTCCGCGGTCGAGACGCTGTC
Organism: Haliangiales bacterium; assembly: GCA_046595695.1. Lineage (GTDB taxonomy): Bacteria > Myxococcota_A > Polyangia > Haliangiales > SHYZ01 > JBKJOI01. Next base: position 282 of record JBKJOI010000523.1, read on the forward strand.
GGAGCGGATCCTGACCATCCTCGACAAGGCGCACACGCGCCAGGACGTGCTCGAGGCGCTCGCCGTGGTGCGCGCGGCGGGCATCTCGCTCCGGCCCACGTTCCTGCCGTTCACGCCGTGGACGACCCTCGACGACTACCTCGACCTCTGCCACTTCGTGCTGCACGAGGATCTCGTGACCGAGGTCGATCCGGTGCAGCTCTCGCTGCGCCTGCTGCTGCCGCCGGGCTCGCTCCTGCTCGAGCACCCCGACACGCTCGCGCACCTGGGCGCCCTCGACCAGGAGCGGCTCTCGGTCAGCTGGACGCACCCGGATCCGCGCATGGATCGGCTGCAGGCGACGGTCGCCGCGGTGGTCGAGGAGGCCGCGCGCGTGGGCGAGGCCGCCGCGCTCACGTTCGCGCGCATCCACGATCTCGCCGCCGCCCTGGCCGGGCGCGCCCTCGCGCCCAGCGCGCCGGCGGGCAGCCTCGCGCTGCGCCGCGTCGCGCCGCCGCGGCTGTCCGAGTCCTGGTTCTGTTGAGCAGAGCCCACCCGCTCCCAGTTGGGAGCCCTCGCCCCCGAACGGCCCGGCGGGACGTCCGCGTAGCGCCGATGCGCGCGGTCGATCCGAGCTCGATAGGAGGACGACGTGCTGCGTCTGCGATTCGCCCTGTCCGCTGGTCCTGCTCCGATCCTGCTGATCCTCGCGCTCGCCGCCAGCCCGGCCCGTGGCACCTCCGAAGAACCCCCGGCACACGGCCGTGCCCGTGCTGACCCCGGGCGGCATACCGCCGCGCGCCGATCAACCCGGCCCACGGGCGCGCCTAGATGATAGCGAGCGCCTTCGTGATCGTGAAGCGCAGCTGCGCGTGCGCCGTGCGCAGCGCCTGCTCCACGGCCTCGGGCGTCGCGCCGCGCGCGAACAGGAAGCCCAGGTAGCTCGAGCCTTCGGGCAGCGGCACCAGCTCGGTGCCGATCGTCGTCGAGATCACGACGTCGTCGATGCCGGGCACCGCGCGCGCCGCCGCCTCGCCGTCGACGGCCTTGAGCACGCCCGCCGACGGGATGGGCAGCATCATGGCGCCCGCGGCCGCGCGCTCGCGCGTCGCCGACGAGACGTCGGCACCGATGGCATGGCGGATGAGCAGCTCCTCGAGCGACATGCCGGTGCCGAAGCGCAGCATGCGTCCGCACAGGCCACCGATGGAGTGCGCCGCCACCTCGATCACGACCGGCAGCTCGGTTCCCGTCGCGCAACAGTCGTGCGGCAGGCGCAGCTCGGCGTGTACCGGTCCGTCGGTGAGCCCCATCGCGCGCGCGGCCAGCTGGGTGATCGCGGTGACCTGCGCCTGCGCCGCCGCGGGCAGGCGCGACGGCGTGACGTAGAGCGTCTCCTCGAAGAACGGGCCGTCCAGGGCGTCCGGCTTGTCGAAGAGCGCGAGCGGCAGCAGCCGGCCGCGCTCGAGCAGGCCCTCGAGCGCGACCTCGACGCCGGGCACGAACGACTCGACCAGCACCTGATGCGAAGCGACCCGGTCCATGGCCAGGAGCTCGGGCGCGAGCAGGAGCCGGCGCAGGCGCGCGAACGCGAGCGCGAAGCCCTCCGGGTCGTCGGCACGGATGACGCCGCGGCTGCCCGAGAGCAGGAGCGGCTTGATCACGCACGACCAGCCGAGCGTCTCGTCGATGCGCGCCGCGATCGCCGCCGGGTCGTCGTCGAGATCGCAGGTGAACCAGTGCGGCTGCGGCACGCCCGCCGCGCCGAGCCGCTCGCGCATGAGCCGCTTGTTGCTCGCGGCCTCGGCCGCGGCGGCCGGGTTGTGGGCGAGGCCGAGCCGCTCCGCCGCCAGCGCGGCCACGAACGCCGCGGTCTCGCCGCCCGCCGGGATCACCGCGCGCAGCGGGAGCTCGCGCGCCGCCGCCACGATGCGCTCGGCCGCCGCCGCCGGATCGCCGAGGTCGACCACGAAGCTGTTGGCGGGGAACTGGTACTCGCCGTCGAGCACGTGGCAGCGATCGGTCGCGACCAGGAGCTCGACGCCCACGGCGCGCGCCGCGTCCAGGAACGCGCCTATGCGGTAGCTCGTCTTCGGCAGGATGAGGAGGACCCGGTCGGCCACGCGCTCAATCTAGCACCCGCGCGCGTGCCCCCGACGATTCGCGCAGGCCGAGCGCGTCGCCCGGATGTATGGTCTGCGCCAGGAGAACTGCCATGTCCCAGACGTCGCTCGCAGAGCTGCTCGGCCTCACCTCGCCCCCCGTGGCGATCTCGTTCGTCTCCGAGCCTCCCGCCGGGGTCGCGCACGTGTCCGCCTCGGAGCCCGCCGGCTGCGGCTACTGGCGCCGCGCGGCCGCCGGCGAGGTCTTCTTCACCGTCGCCGACGACCACAAGCGCTGCCCGGTGGGCGCGCACACCCACAACGTCACGCTGTCACCGGCGGAGAAGGACGAGCTCATGGGCATGGTCGAGACCATGGTGGGCCTGTCGTACCTGCAGATGGAAGACGTCCCGCTGATCCCGACCCGCAAGACCCCGCTCGAGGTCGCGGTGTACGCGCCGCTCGCCGACGCACCGGTGGCGCCCGACGTGGTGCTGGTGCGCGGCAACGCGCGCCAGCTCATGCTGCTCGCCGAGGCCTCGCAGGCCGCGGGCGTGGCCGGCACCACCGCGGCCATGGGCCGCCCGACCTGCGCCGTGCTGCCCGAGGCCATCAACACCGCGCGCACCGCGACCAGCTTCGGCTGCATCGGCAACCGCGTCTACACCGGCGCCGGCGACTCCGAGGCCTACTTCGCCATCCCGGGCGCGCAGCTGGGCGCCGTGCTCACCAAGCTCGCGGTGATCGTGCACGCGAACCTCGAGCTCGAGAAGTTCCACCGCGGCCGCGCCGCCGCGGCCGCGAGCGCCTAGCGCCCGCCGTGGACGCGCCGCCGCTCTTGATCGAGTTCGTCACCGGCACGCGCGTCGAGCGCGAGGCCCAGGTGCTGCCCGGGCTGCCCATCGTGCAGAACGGCCCGCCCGGCACGCACGTGATCTTCGCGGGCGGCCACCGGGTCCCCTTGCCCACCGACCAGATCGTCCTGGTGTCGCACGTCGCGGGCGCGGCGCACGTGGGCTTCGGCGGCATGAGCTTCGTCGGCGTCGAGGGCGATCAGCTGGTCTTCCTGCGCGTGCGCGACCTGCAGCCGGCGGAGCTGCTGTCGCCCGAGCGCAGCCGGCGCATGACCCTCGAGACGCACATGGTCACCTCGGTCTCCGAAGGCGGCCGCGCGGTCTGGCCGCGCAGCTATCAGTGAAGCGGAGAGACCCATGACCACCCAGGCGAAGAACCCCCTGCACGGCATCACGCTCGAGACGATCCTCAACGAGCTGGTCGCGCACTTCGGCTGGGAGGACCTGGGCCAGCGCATTCGCATCAACTGCTTCTCGAGCGATCCGAGCGTGGCGTCGAGCCTGAAGTTCCTGCGCAAGACGCCGTGGGCGCGCGAGAAGGTGGAGAGCCTGTACCTGTTCATGCTGCGCGAGAAGGTGCGCGCGGCGCGCAGGGACGGCGGCGGCGAGAGCGGCGGAAGCGGCGGCAGCGAGGGCGGCTGAGCGTCGGCCGCGGCGCGCCGTGCGGCGCCTACCCGCCGGCGAGCTCGAGCAGCTTGAGCGTGGTGCGCCAGTTGCGCGCGGTGCTCACCGTCGCGAGCTTCGAGTCGAAGTAGGCGTTCGTCAGCTTCGTGTGGCCGGCGCCGCCCGGGCAGCGCAGGTAGACGTCGCGGCCGACCACGGCGAACTCATCGGGTGGCGAGCGCAGCGGATCCAGGCCGGCCACCGCCTCGGCGGCCGGCGTGTCGGCCAGGAACATGACGTAGAGCAGGTCGGTGCTGGCGTCCTTGCCCAGGAACGGGTTGCCGCGCACCGCCCGCTCGAGCTCCGCGCGCGAGCGCAGCACCACCGGGACTTTCAGGCCGAAACCCTGCTCGATGCGCCGCGAGATCTCGGCGGGCAGCCCGGCGAGCTGCGTCGCCGCCAGCGTGAACGCCACGTTGCCGCTCTGGATGTACGTGCGCACGTCGACGCAGCCAGCATCGGCGAAGAGCGCCGCCAGCCCGGTCATCGGCAGCTTGTTCTTGCCGCCCACGTTGATGCCGCGCAGGAGCGCCACGTGCCGCGTGCCCGTGTTGCCCGTGTTGCCCGCCATCAGGTCGACGCGGCCACGCCGGTCCGCTTGCGCAGCGCACGCAGGAGCGGCTCGATGTCGTACATGCCGACGAGCTGCTTCGAGCGCCGGTACTGCCAGAGGACGATCGGCACCATCCAGCGACGCTTCGTCGCGACGTTGAGCACGCGGTAGGTCACCAGCGTGCCGCCGGCGTCGTGCGGCACGAGCGTGACCTCGCCGCGGAACCACCAGTCGCCCTGGGTGGCAAAGCGCCGTCGCGCGCGATCGATCTCTACGTTCGGCAAGGGCGGCTGCGCGTCGCCGTACAGGGACGCCATCGCGTCGGTGACGCGCTCGACCGGCGCTTCGATCACGCCGGTCTTGCTGGAGAGCACGGGGAAGGCGTCGGGGGTCGCGTCCATGTCGACGGGTACGCTAGCGCATCTCCGCGTCCCGGGTGCGCGGAACGAGCTTTCGTGCAAACCTCCGCGCGTGACCGCGAGCTTGCGCTACCAGATCCTCTGTGACGGCGACGTGATCGGGACCTCCGACTTCGAGGAGCGCGACGAGAGCCTGGGCGTGGCCGGTGGCCGCTTCGAGCCGACCGCCGCCTACGAACGCGTCAGACACATCTTCCGGCTGTTCCTCGAGGCGGGTGCCAACGGCGTGGCCGAGCCCGACCCGGCCAAGCTGCGCGCCTACGAGGACGTCCGCGCCACGGTCGTGCTCGCGGTCCACAGCGCGACCGGCAAGCGCCTCGACGGCGCCGGCGTCGTGATCCTCGACTACTCCAACGAGCCCGACGGCAGCTACGAGGCCGAGATCTACTTCGCGACGCCGCGCTTCTTCGCGCAGCTCGCGCCGCTCGACTGACGCTGAGGGCGCGCTCGCCCGCGCCGCCTCAGCGATCGCGCAGGAACTCGAAGTACCGCTCGGCCAGCTCCTCGAACTCCATGGGGCTGTTGCACTTCTGGCAGTCCACCAGCGGCAGCGCGGGCGGCCCCAGCGCCGGACCGGGGTCGACGTTCAGCAGCTTCTCCTCGTGCGCGAAGCAGCTCTCGCACGTGTAGGGCACCATGACCGAGCGCACCGTGGCCTTGCCGCGGAAGTTGTGGATTGAGTTCAGCTGCTGCACGACCGCCGGCGAGCAGTGCGTGAGCGTGATCTCGGTGACGCCGGGGAGATCGCGGATGAAGTTGATCCACTCGCGCGTGCCGCTGGAGTTGATGCGCCGGAGCTCACCGAGGTGGAGCACCACGGTGCCCTTCAGCTGGTCGCGCAGCGGCCTGAGGTCGGTGTTCTCGTTCAGCTCACCGACCAGCTCGACCATCGTGAACCCCGACCGCGGCTTGATCCGCCAGGTCATCGAATGTTCGGTCGGAGCGCCTTCGCGCTTCAGCACGCTGCCGCCATCGGTTCATCCTCCCCCACCGCCTCCCGGGTCGACCCGGGTAGGGCTCACCCCTTGACCTTACCACCGGGGACGCGCGCGGCCCAGCCACCACGCCCGCCCGCCTGGCCCTGCCACAGATTGTATAGGCAACTTGCCTAGGCAACCTGTCGCAGCTCTTCCGTCCACGATGCTCACTCGTCGCGTGGAGCCCGCCCCTGATCGTAACCGACTGAAATCATGACGGCGCGGTGCATGAGGCGCGCCAGATTCTACTGGTATGCCCTGGTATGTCGGCTGCATTCTTCCAGCAGATGCTCACTCAGCGGTCGGGAATCGTGCTGGCCTTCGTGTGTCTCCTGGTCAGCGCATGCTCGTCGAGCGCAGCGCCCGACGAGCCCGACGATCCCCACGAGCCCGTTGCGGCAGCGGCCGCCGCGCTGGCCGCGCCCGACGATCCCCACGAGCCCGCAGCCGACGAGTTCCCGACCGACGACGATGCCCAGCTGATCCCCATCGCCTGCCAGGAGGGCGTGCCCTGCGGCCAGAACGGGCCGTGCGGCCAGGGCGAGTGCACGGGTATCCAGTGCGTCCAGGGTTTCGAACCCGCCGGCACGGTCTGTCGCGCCGCGGTCGGCCCGTGCGACCGGGACGAGGTCTGCTCGGGCAGCAGCGCCACGTGTCCCACCGACACCAAGCAGCCCGCCGGAACCACGTGCCGCGGCGCCGCCGGCACCTGCGACCAGGCCGAGAGCTGCGCCGGTGGGGTCAACTCCTGCCCCGCCGACGTCTTCAAGTCCTCCGCCAACTCGTGCCGCGCCTCGGCCGGCACCTGCGACCTCGCGGAGAACTGCCCCGGCAACTCCGCTTCGTGTCCGGGCGACGGCTTCCTCGGCGCGTCGACCACCTGCCGCGGCTCGGCGGGCGTCTGCGACGCGGCCGAGACCTGCCCCGGCAACTCGCCCTCCTGCCCCGGCGACGGCTTCGCGCCGCCGTCGACGGTGTGCCGGGCCGCGGGCGGTGTCTGCGACGTCGCGGACAATTGCACCGGCGCCGCGGTCACCTGCCCCGCCGACGCGATGCTCGGCACGTCGACCACCTGCCGCCCCGCTGCCAGCAACTGCGACCTGGCCGAGGTGTGCCCCGGCAACAGCGTGACCTGCCCCTCCGATGGCGTGGCCCCGTCGTCGACCGTGTGCCGCCCTTCGACCGGCGCGTGCGACAGCGCCGAGCAGTGCCCCGGCTCGTCGACGACCTGCCCCGTCGATGGCTTCGCGCCCAACAGCACGGTATGCCGCGCGTCGGCCGGCGCCTGCGACCTCGCCGAGCAGTGCCCGGGCAACGCGGCCACCTGCCCCGGCGATGGCTTCAAGAACAGCACGGTCGAGTGCCGCGGCTCGGCCGGCTCGTGTGACCTCGCCGAGAGCTGCCCCGGTAACGCCGCCGCCTGCCCCGCCGACGCGTTCAAGCCCGCGACCGTGGAGTGCCGCGCGCAGAACGGCATCTGCGACAAGGCCGAGAAGTGCACGAGCAGCTCGGCGACCTGCCCCGGCGACGGCTTCGAGCCGAACACGGTCGTCTGTCGCGCCTCGGCGGGCGGCTGCGACCTCGTCGAGAAGTGTGGCGGCGCCTCGGGCACCTGCCCCGCCGATGCCGTGCAGAACGCGGGCTTCGTGTGCCGCAGCGCCGCGGGCGTCTGTGACGCGGTGGAGCAGTGCCCCGGCGCCACCGCGCTGTGCCCCTCCGACGCGTTCGTCGGCCCGGGCACCGTCTGCCGGGCCGCGACCGACGTCTGCGATCCCGCCGAGTCGTGCAGCGGCCTCGCGATCAGCTGCCCCACGAACGTCGACAACGACACCGACACGGATCTCATCTGCCTGCCGACCGACAACTGCCCGAACGCGTCGAACCCCGGCCAGCAGGACCTCGACAACGACGGCCTTGGCGACGCCTGCGACAACGACCGCGACGGTGACGGCCTCGGCAACTCGTACGAAGTCAGCAAGTCACTCAACCCCGACGACCCGGACTCCGACGGCGACAGCATCGCCGACGGGACCGAGGCCGGCGGCGTCGATCCCGCCACCCTGCGCAACAGCGACGGCACGGATCTCCCCGACGTCTTCGACGCCGACTCCGACAACGACGGCAAGAGCGACGCGCTCGAGGCCGGCGACGGCAACGTCGCCACCTCGCCCATCGACACCGACGGCGACGGGCTCGCCGACTACCGCGATCCCGACTCCGACAACGACGGCGTCGCCGACACCACCGACAACTGCCGGCTGGTCACCAACCCCGGCCAGGCCGATGGCGACAGCGACAACGTGGGCGACGCCTGCGACGGCGACCTCGACGGTGACACCATCCAGGACGCCGCCGACAACTGTCCGAACGCCCCCAACACCAACCAGGCCGACCTGGACGACGACGACATCGGCGACGTCTGTGACGGCGACCTCGACGGTGATGGCGTGATGAACACCTCCGACAACTGCCCGAGCCTCGCCAACCCCGACCAGGCGGACAACGACGGCTCGGGCGGCGGTGACGCCTGCGATGCCAACGACGACAGCGACTCCGTCCTCGATGCCGACGACAACTGCGACCTCGTCGCCAACGAGGATCAGGCCAACGCTGACACCGACACGCTGGGCGACGCCTGCGACGACGACGACGACAACGACGACGTCCCCGACGTGAACGACAACTGCCCGCTCGACGCCAACCCGGGCCAGGAGGACACCGACGGCGACCACATCGGCGACGCCTGCGATCCCGACGCGCCCGGCTCCGACGCGGGCGTGCCCGACAGCGGCACGGGCCCGGGCGCCGACGGCGGCGGCCTGGATGGCTCGCCCGGCGCGGACGCCTCGGCGAGCGGCGAAGTGACGGACGCGGCGGACCTCTACGGCTGTGACATC
>JBKJOI010000552.1:0-29915 GCA_046595695.1 Haliangiales bacterium
CTGGCGCGCGAAGGGTGCGGGCAGCTCGGCCGTCTCGGCGGCGAGCGCGGCGACCTCCAGGCCATGCGGCTTGTCGAGGGTGAAGACGGTGGGCAGCTCGGCGACGTCGGCGGCGCCGGTGCGTTCGTCGAGGCTGACGCCCAGCGTCTGCGCATCGAGCCCGCGCAGGTTGATGCGGTGCGCCAGCGCGCAGGCCTGGATCGCGGCGAGGCGGGGTCCGACCGCGATGCGCAGGGTGTCGAAGGCGACGGTGGGGACGACGGCGAAGCCGAGCTTGCGCAGCCCGGCGGCGAGCGCCTCCTTGCCGAGCCGGCGCGCGATCTTCACCGCGCCAACGTTGGACGAGTACTTCATGATCTCGCCGACGCTCAGCACCGGCTTCTCGAAGTGGGTGTCGGTGATGCGCTTGCGGCCGACCATCATGCGGCCGTTCTCGACGTTGAAGCGGTCGTCGGCGCGGATGGCGCCGGCATCGAGCGCGGCGGCCACGGTGAAGATCTTCATGGTCGAGCCCGGCTCGAAGGCATCGGTGACCGGGCGATTGCGCGCGCCGTCGTGCTTGCCCGGCTCGTTGGGATCGAAGGTGGGGTACGACGCCATGGCCAGCACATCGCTGGTGCGCGCGTCGAGCACGATCACGACGCCGGCCTTGGCCTTGTGCTCGACCACCGCGTCGGCGAGCGCGCGCTCGGCGGAGAACTGGATGAAGCGATCGATGGTGAGCACCACGGTCGCGCCCGAGGAGCCCGCGGCGTCCTCTTCGTCCCAGCCGTGCAGGAGCACGCCGCCGCGGCCGTCGCGCAGCACCGGCACGCGCGCGCGCAGCCCGCGCAGCTTCTCGTCGAGGCTCAGCTCGACGCCTTCGAGGCCCTGACCGTCGAGGCCGGCGACGCCGAGCAGCGGGCCGGCCAGGTTGCCGCCCGGGTAGAAGCGCTGCGCCTCGGGCGTGAGGCCGATGCCGGGCAACTCGAGCCCGCGCACCGCGGCGGTCTCCTCGGGGGTGAGCCGGCGCTTGATCCAGGCGAAGCGCTTGCCCGAGGCGAGCCGGGTCTCGAGCTCGATCTGCGCCGGAATGTCGAGGCGGAGCGCACGGGCCAGCGCGCGCGCCGAGCCGGGCGCATCGACGACCTCGCGCGGGTTGGCGAACAGCGACTGAACCTCGACGCTGACCGCGAGCTCGACGCCGTTGGTGTCCAGGATGGGGCCGCGCGGCGCGGGCAGCTCGAGCTCGTGCAGGTACTGCGCCTCGCCCAGCCGCTTCATGCGTGCGTGGTCACGGATCTGCACCGTGTACGCCTTGTAGGCGATGCCGACGAACAGCGCGGTCATCACCGAGGCAATGATGCCGACGCGCGCGGCCAGCCACTTCGTCGAGGCCGCGTTCGCGCCCGCCTGTGCATTTGCCCCGGTGGTCGAGGTCATGGCCGCGCCGACGCGCGCGCGCCGCGCACCGGATCGCCGATGGCCACGGTGGGCGCGCCCGGCCGCACGGTGCGGATGCGCGACGGATCGGGTAGCTCCATGTGCAGCTTCTCGCGCGCGAGGCGCTCGATGCGCGCGGGGTTCTTCAGCATCGACAGCTCGGTGGTGTAGCGGCGGCGCTGCTCCTCGAGCGCGCGCCGCTCGCGCGTCTGCTCGCCGATCTGGTAGCCCATGCGCACGACGCCGAGGCGCAGCGACACGTGCGCCATCGCGGCGCCGCTCACCGCGAGGAAGGCGAGGACGATCAGCAGGACCGGACCCTTCTTGCTCATGACGACGCCGCCTCCTGGTCGCGGCCGGGGCGGCCGGGGAACTTCGCGCACGCGCGCAGCTTGGCCGAGCGCGAGCGGGGGTTGCGCGCCAGCTCCGCCTCCGACGCAGTCACCGGCTTGCGGGTCAGCTGCGTGCAGATCGGGTCGATGCGCTCGCCCGCCTTGGCGGCGAGATCCGGCGGCAGGCCCGAGGTCTGCTCGAGCTCGCGGAAGCGCTGCTTCACCGGGCGATCCTCGAGCGAATGGAAGGCGATGACGAGGCAGCGGCCGGCGGGCCGCAGGAGATCGGGGAAGCTGCGCAGGAAGGACTCCAGCTCGTCGAGCTCGTGGTTGACGGCGATGCGCAGCGCCTGGAACGTGCGCGTCGAGGGATCGATCTTGAGGCGGCGCACTTCGGCCGCGGGCATGGCGCGCGCGCACAGCTGCGCGAGCTCGATGGTGCTGTGCAGCTCGCCGCGCTCGGCGGCGGCCTTCATGGCGCGCGCGATGCGGCCGGCGAACTTCTCCTCGCCGTACTCGCGCAGGATGCGGATGAGCTCCTCGACGGGGGCGCGCTCGATGAGCTCGAGCGCGGTCTCGCCCTGCGTCGGGTCCATGCGCATGTCGAGCTCGCCCTCGTTGCGGAAGCTGAGGCCGCGCGCGGGCGTGTCGAACTGGTGCGACGAGACACCCAGATCGACGAGCACGCCGTCGACCTGCGGCACGCCGAGCGCCGCGAGGATCGTGGGCAGCTCGGCGAACGTGCCGTGCACCAGCGAGACGCGGTCGCCGTAGGGCGCGAGCGAGTCGCGCGCGGCGGCGAGCGCCGCGGGGTCGCGGTCGACGCCGATGAGCCGGCCGTCGGGCGCGCTGGCCTCGAGCACGAGGCGCGCATGGCCGGCGCCGCCGAGCGTGCCGTCGGCGTACACGCCGCCCGGGCGCGGCGCCATGAGCGCGAGCACCTCGTCGGCGAGCACCGGGATGTGGACGAAGTCAGCCATTCACGTCACGCGATCGCGCCATCGGTGTCGATCTCGGCGAGCGCCTCTTCGAGGCTGCTGTGCAGGTGGAAGAGGCGCGCGAGCCCGGGGTCGTCGGTCGCGTCGAGTTCCCCGGCCATGCGCAGGAGCAGGTGTGGTCCGCACTTGCAAACGCTGATCATGCGGTCCTCCTGGGCGGTCCCGACCCCATGCCGGGCTGCGTCAAAGCGCTGACCCACTATGGGTACCTGCACTGGAGCGAGCAACTTTTCGTGGGCGATTTTGGGGACTTGCATCAGATAGGGATGATCGCACCTACACGTAGGTGTAATCTATTATCCTACCTACTACCACTGGACATTCTTACTTTCGGGACGGTGTTCAGGATCTTACTTTCGGCCCCCGCCCCCGCGCCCGCGGATGCTCCGAAAGTAAGATCCTGAACACCGTCCCGAAAGTAAGAAAGTAAGAGAGTAAGAAGCTGAACACCGTCCCCAAAAAAGAGGGACGGTGCTCGGAGTCTCGGATCCGGACCGGGTCGAGTCAGTTAAGCCGAGCTTCCGAACACCGTCCCCCGAACCGCTTACGGGAGGGCGCCGGGGTCGTACGCGTCGCCGAACTTCTGCGTGTACGTCTCGTAGTAGCCGGTCAGGTCGACCATGATGTCGAGCAGCTGGCCGTAGCGCTGGAGCTCGAGGTCGGCCTTGGTCCGGTCGGGCGGGCTGACGCCGGGCGTGCAGCCGACGGTGCACTGGTTCGAGCGCGCCAGCACCGCGTTGGCGTGCGCGAGCATGCGCCGGGCCACGCCGCCGCCATGGATGGTGTCGGGGAAGTCGATCGCCTCGTACTGCGTGCCGGTCGTGGGATCGCGGTAGGTCACGACGCCGTGCGCGCCATCGACGCGGAACGCCGAGCCCTCGACCCACATTCGCGTCGAGAGCAGGTAGCCCTTGTCGAAGTTGTTCTGGAAGCGCGCCATGCCCAGCACCGCCGCGTAGAGCTGCACGGTGAAGCCGGTCGACGGGTCGATCGTCTGGCCCGCCGGCATGGTGCCGAGCAGGTAGTCGGGATGCACCACGTCGGTGCCGCTCCAGCGCGGCGCGAACTTCTCCCAGTCCTGCGCCATGACCGACGCGAAGAACTCGTCGATCACCTGCGGGTACGTGTCGTACCAGCTGATGCGGAACTCGCGGATGTCCTCGGCGGTGTCACGCGCGACGAAGTTGGTCTGCGCGTCGGACAGCGCGTTCATCGCCATGACCTTGTCGACGTAGAAGCCGAAGTGGTTCAGGCACTCGCTGAAGTACATGCCGCAGTCGTCGTCGAAGCTGGTGGTCGACCACGACGTGGTGAAGAAGCGCGCGTTCGAAGGATCCGTCTCGACCGCCGCGCCCGAGAACAGCGACTTGGCCAGCACCGGCTTGCCAGTCGCATCCGTGGTCGCCTCGAAGCCGGTCACGTCGGGCATCGCGATGGTGCCGAACAGGAAGTTGAGCGCATCGTGCTGCGCCAGCGTGTACGCGCCCCAGCCCTCGGTCGGGTGGGTGAGGAAGTCCTCGATCTGCTGCGGCGTGTAGATCTGCGCGAGCAGCCCCAGGTACAGCGCGTACAGGTCGTTGTACTTCTTCAGCCGGCCATAGATGCGGTCGTAGGACCGGCCAATATAGCTCTCGACCGTGGCCCCGATCTGGTAGCGCGGGAACGCGCGCGTGATGTACCAGGTGTCGGCGCCCTGGACATGGTGCTGGATGCGCTCGTACTCGTCGGCGCCGTAGTCGCGCGTGTAGCAGTTGTTGCCGAGCTCCGCCTGGTAGGGCGAGCAGAAGATGTACGGCACCCGCGCCAGGCCCGAGGACAGCGCCAGGCCCGAGGCCCAGTCGATCTCGCTCGCGTCGACGAGCACGCGGTTGTCCGCCTTCCACAGCTTGTCGCCCATGCCGCTGTACCAGGACGTGTAGTGCAGCGCGACCGGACCGGTGGTGTACAGGGTGAGCACCTGGCCGTCCTGCGCCGACCAGTCCTGCATCTGGCCGAGATCCATGGTGCCGTTGTTCTTGAAGGCCTCGACCTTGCCCACGTAGCCGAGCAAGATCGCGGCGCGGTCGTACTTGCCCGGGCCGTGGTCGAGCGTCATGCGCGAGTAGTCCATGATCGACGAGTACGCGTAGCGGTAAATGTTGCCACGCAGCTCCGCGTCGGTGGCCGGGTCGAGCCAGCGCGGCGCGACCGTACCGTCGGCGGTGCGCAGCTCCCAGTACTGATCCGCGTAGTTCACCACGTCCTCGGTGCCGCCGAAGTTGTGGTGCAGGTTGAACGAGTGGCCGAGTTCGTGCGTGAGCACCGCGTGGTAGACGTGGTCCTTGATGCCCTCGCGCACGTCAGCGAGCGGCTTGTCCTTCCACTCCTCGGCCAGGCCGAAGTAGCCATCGTCGGCGGTCTGGAACAGGTCGACGTTCCTGACGTTCGCGAAGTACGCCTTCTTCTTCTCGATGGCGTCGAGCATGCGGATGGGGCCGACCCGCGCCACCGACGCCGAGCTCAGCATCTCCTCGGTGAAGCGATCCTGCGCGCCCGGCATGATGCCGGCGGCCAGCTGGACCTCGGGGTTCAGCAGCATCTCCTCGATGTACGTGTCGGCGATCGAGCGCAGCCGGCCGTCACCGTCGTGACCCTCGGGCGCGAACAGGCCCTGGTCGTAGATCCCCGGGCCCATGGTGCGCGCGAACTCCTGGATCGACATGCCGTCGATCGACGCGAGCTGCGCGGGCGTGGGATTCAGGTGCAGCCCCGCCGACGGCGTGGTGCGCGTGCGCCGCGCCGTGCCCAGCACGACCGACGCATCGACGGGCGTCTGCGCGGCCATCCGCGCCGAGCCGCCCACCTTGTGCTTCGCCTGCCAGTTCGACAGATCGACGCCGTCGATGTAATCGGTCGGGTCGAGGTCGCCGTTCAGGAGCTGCACCTGCTCGGCGGTCGTCTGCGCCACGATGTCGTTGTAGACGTACAGGTACGCGCCCGCCGAGATCACCTCGCCGGTCAGCGGGTCGCTGTTCGACGGGCCGAGCCCGAGCAGCGCGAAGCCGTCGTAGTACTTGGGCAGGTAGGCGATGAAGTTGTAGCGGACGTCGCCGAGCCGCACCTTGAAGCCCTCGGCGCCGCACAGCTCGCCGGCCTCCTCGGCGCGCACCGGCGTGTGGCAGAACTTGAGCACCGGGCCGTCGTACGGGTTGCCGGTGGCGGCGACCGCCTCCTTGAAGATGCCGCCCCACTCGGCCTCGACCGAGCGCAGCGTGCCCTCGAGCGCGGCGGGCAGTTGGTCCCAGTTGTGGACGTAGTAGACCATCGGCCGGACCTCGCGGTTGGCGGGCGGGATCACCGTGCCGTCGGCGGTCTTCCACTGCTTCCACAGGTTGTGGATCTGGCGGTAGCGGATGCGCTGCTTCTCCGAGACCTCGGTGGTCGGGTCGAAGACCAGGCGATCGGTGGTGAACAGGCCGAAGAACTCGGTGATGTCGCCCTTGAAGGGCTCGGGCACGTACTGGCGCGCCGGGTCGAGGCGCAGGAACGAGTTGCGGATCTTCACCGGCTCGGTCGTGCAGTCGGCGGTCGCGCGCGAGAACAGGTAGCAGATCGGGATCTCGTAGCCGACCTCGTCCAGGTAGATGAGGCCGGGCCGCGTCATCACCAGGTTGGTCACGTCGATGTACGGCTGGCGCACCATGGTGCCGTCGGTGGCGAACTCACCCGCGTCGATGATCGGGTAGTCGGGATCGTCGGGCTGCCCGTCGCCGTCCAGGTCGGTGTCCTGCACGTAGTAGGCGACCGGGTCGACCTGCATGTCGTCGACCATGAAGCCGAAGTTGGTCGCGTGGTTCATCGACCAGTCGACGCGCAGGTAGTCGCGCTCGTACCACGGCCGATCCGCCTGGTTCTCCTCGAGGACGTTGTACTCCTCGCCGGTGGTGGGGTTATAGGCGCGGCGGATGTCGAAGTGCGACGTGATCGGGTAGGCGGCGAGCACGGCGCCCAGGTAGGGCTGGCCGTTCACCCCGGTGCCGTCGGCGTTCACGCCGCCCTCGGCGTCCTGGATCTTCTCGTACGAGCGGCGCACGTACAGCCACTGCTCCTGGACGTCGAAGCGAATGCGCTCCATCCCCTGGAAGTTCGTCTCGCCGACGAAGGTCGCGCTGTAGGTGCCGGGGATGTCGACGACGGTCTGCTGGAAGTACCACTCTCCTTGCAGCACGTCCTTGCGGATGGCGTTCGGTTGCGTGCGGTCGAGGGGGTCGCGCTCCGAAGCGCAGCCGGCCATCGCCACGACGCAGCCGAGCGCCGCAATCGCAGTCCACTTCATCTGTGCCTCCCTGATCGAGTTCATGAGCCTTGCCATGAGCATTTTTGAGGTCCTGTCCTTCTAGCTAGTCGGGTGGGCCGAAGGCCCGGGACTCGACTTGTCCGGTTGAGCAACTTCCGCGGCGTGACCGGGCTAGAAGACGGTCGCGGCCGTGACGTAGAGCTGCGTGTAGCGGTTGAAGAACGGCGCGTAGTAGTCGCCGTCGGGCCTCTGCTGCGGGTTCTCGGTCTGGAAGCCGCCCGAGACCTTCCAGCGCTTCGTCGCCTGCCACTCGGCGGCGAGCAGGTAGACGCCGGCCATGCGCCAGTCGGTCGCGCCGGAGGCGGAGGGGATGGGCTCGCCCATGGGGCCGAACGCGGGTGCCAGATCGGGCAGCAACGACTGCACCCACCACGCCTGCGCGCTTACGCCCAGGCGGTAGCGCGGCAGCCCGACGTTCACGCCGATGACCTCGGCGAAGCCGGCGATGGCGGAGCGCGCACCCGAGTGATCGAACTCCTCGCAGGCGTCGCCGCGCTCGGCGTCGCAGGTGGTGACGCTCGGGCCGTCGTACACGAGCGATGTGGACAGCTGCCAGTTGTAGGTGGCGCGCAGCGTGACGAACGGCGTCACCGTGACGCCGTCCCGCGGCTCGAAGCCGCGGCTCACGGTGACGCCGGGTGCGAAGCCGGCGACGCGGCGGCGCGCGATCGCTTCCTTGGAGGTGGGCAGCGTGAGCCGAAAGCTGACGGCGCCACGCAGCTTGGCCGGCAGCGCAGGCAGCTGGTAGGTCGCGGAGACGGTGGTGTCCTCGATGAGCGGCTGGCGCTCGTACGAGGTCACGTCCGAATCGGTGAGCTCGGTCTCGACCCCGAGGTGCGCGTTCAGCTGCAGCCGGTCGGTCAGCCGCCAGGTCGGGTCGATGCTGAGCGACTGCACGAGCACGGGGTTGTAGTCCGGCTCGAAACCTGGCATGAGAGAGGTGATACTGAACGAATGTTTAAGTGAGACCTCGCTGCCGGCCCAACGGGGCGCGGGATCGCCGGACGGGGAGTCGGACGCGTCTTCAGCGTGGGCGGGGGCCGCGCCTATACAAAGGAGGAGGGCGGCAGCCGGGGCGGCGAGCTTCATGGTCCTGGCATGAATCAAGAACCTTGCCGAGTCGTGATTCGCGCCAGTCGCGAGAAAGCCATTGAATCATGCGGATTTATTGGCGGTCTGTGAGGGGAAGACAGGCCATTGGGCCGTCAGTTTGGTAACGCCGCCGTCACTGCTTGGCTGGGTGTAGCCAATCACGACACCACTGTCGTCCAATGGAATAGGGAGCGGCGTTCCAATGTTCAGTTGTGAATAATTCTGCGGAAAGCCTGTGAATTTCTTTGGCCAGGATAGCGGAAGCGTTGACGAGCACGATCGCAGGTTGATAATGTGGTCAGCGTTTCCGGGGGGTCGTAGGGTCCTGATATTCAAGTCGATTCCGGCGACAACGTCGAAAGTTTTCTAGCCTGAGGAGCGTGGGGATGGACGGTCGATTCTTTGAAGTGGATGCGCAGCTCAATCAACTGCACGAGCGCGAGGCACGACTCTCCCACTCGTTGGTCGATGAGTTCGCGCGTCGTCTCGAGATCTCGTGCATCTACCACGACAGCGCACTCGAAGGAGTCGTGCTGTCCTACTCCGAGATCAAGGCGGCGATCGACAAGAAGATCATCAGCGACGTGTCCTTGATCCCGAGTTACGAGGAGATCAAGAACTACCAAGCGGCTTCGGAGTGGTGCCGCGAATACGCGGCAAACAAGAAGAAGCCGATCAACGTCGAGACGATCCGTAAGCTGTACTCGATCGTGACGCCCGAAGAAGTCGCGAAGGGCATCCCGTTCCGCAAGGACAACCCGCTTCACCGGCTCTACTACCACGAGATCTCGCCGCCCGATAAGATCACCGGGCGCATCAAGAAGCTCGGCGAGTGGTTCGAGGAAGAGCCGACCAAACGCATGCATCCGGTCGAGCGCGCCGCGCGCGCGCACTTCCGGCTCATGAGCATCTACCCGTGGACGAAGAACTCTGGCCGCGTCGCGCGCCTGATGTCCAACCTGATGCTCACGCGCGACGGCTATCCGGCCGCCATCGTGCACAGCATCGACCGCCAGCGCTACTACGAGGTGCTGCGCGCCGAGTCGGCCGGCCTCGTGCCGCTCTACCTCGAGGCCGTCGCCACGTCGATCGACACCGCGATGAAGTTCTACGACGAGACGGCCGCCACCCAGGCGCGTCGTCGCGCCTCGTAAGCCCGCCCGCTCCTCCTAGTCACTGCCACCTCCAGCCGAATCTGGTAACGTCCGCGGCGTCATGGCCAACGACATGCAAGGTGCGCGCGGGCGCCGCTTCGCCGAGGGTCTCGTGCCCGAGGCGGCGGACCTGAACGCTTCCATCGGCTTCGACTGGCGGCTCCTGCCCCACGACATCGCCGGCTCCATCGCCCACGCCCGCATGCTGGCGCGGCAGGGCATCATCGATCCGCAGGACGCCGACAAGATCATCGCGGGGTTACGCGAGGTCGAGAAGGCGATCACGGCGGGCGAGATCCAGCTCGACCCGGCGCTCGAGGACATCCACATGAACGTCGAGGCGCGGCTGACCGAGCGCATCGGCGAGGCCGGCGGCCGGCTGCACACCGCGCGCAGCCGCAACGACCAGGTGGCGACGGACCTCAAGCTGTACGCGATGGCGTCGTGCGGCCGGCTGATCGGCGCGGTCGACGCGCTGCGGCGCGCGCTGCTCGTGCAGGCCAAGAAGCACCTCGACACGCTCGCCCCGGGTTACACGCACCTGCAGCGTGCGCAGCCGGTGCGGCTCGCGCACCACATGCTCGCCTACGTGACCATGCTCGGGCGTGACCGTGGCCGCTTCCTCGACACCGCCAAGCGCACCGACGAGTCGCCGCTCGGCTCGGGCGCGCTCGCCGCCACGACCCACCCGATCGATCGCGAGGGCGTCGCCAAGGATCTGCAACTCGGCGGCATCACGCGCAATTCGCTCGACGCTGTGGGCGATCGCGACTTTGCCGTCGAGCTGGTGTCGGCGTGCGCGCTGACCCAGGCGCACCTGTCGCGGCTCGGCGAAGAGCTGGTCCTGTGGGCGTCGCAGGAGTTCAAGTTCGCCAAGCTGCCCGAGGGTTACTGCTCGGGCTCGTCGCTCATGCCGCAGAAGGTGAACCCCGACATCCCCGAGCTGGTGCGCGCCAAGACCGGACGCGTCTACGGCGACCTCATCGCGCTGCTCACGGTGCTGAAGGGTCTGCCGCTCGCTTACAACAAGGACCTGCAGGAGACGCAGGAGCCGCTATACGACGCCGTCGAGACGGTCGGCGCCTCGCTGTCGGTCATGACCGGGCTGGTGAAGGGCCTCGAGTTCGACACCGAGCGCCTGGCGCGCGCGGTCGGCGAGGGCTACCTGGTCGCGACCGAGCTGGCGGATTACCTGGTGGTCAAGGGCCTGCCGTTCCGCCGCGCGCACGACGTCGCCGGCTCGCTGGTACGCAAGGCGATCGTGCGCGGCGTCGAGCTGGCCGCGCTCTCGCTCGACGAGCTACGCGCCGAGGCCCCCGAGTTCGAGGCCGACGTGGCCGACTGGCTCGACCCGATGCGCGCGATCGACCGCCGCAACGTGCCCGGCGGCCCGGCGCGGCCACAGATTGAAGCCGAAATCGCACGACTCGAGAAGGAGCTGGGCGCGTAAGCGTCCAGGCGCGAGGATATGAATCATTTTCACTACAAGGGTGACGAGCTCTACTGCGAGGACGTGCCGCTCCGCGAGATCGCCGCGAAGGTCGGGACGCCCACTTATATCTACTCGTATGCCACGCTGGAGCGTCACTACCGCGTGTTCGACGAGGCGTTCGCCAAACGCAAGCACCTGATCTGCTACAGCGTGAAGGCGAACTCGAACCTCGCCGTGCTGCGCGCGCTGTTCTCGTGGGGCGCGGGCGCCGACATCGTGTCGGGCGGCGAGCTCTACCGCGCCCTGCGCGCCGGCTGCGATCCCAAGAAGATCGTGTTCTCGGGCGTCGGCAAGCGCGTCGACGAGATCGAGACCGCGCTCGAGAGCGGCATCCTCGCCTTCAACGTCGAGTCGGAGGCCGAGCTCGAGGTCATCGATCGCGTCGCCGGCAAGCTGGGCCTGAAGGCGCCGGTGTCCTTGCGCGTCAACCCCGACGTCGACGCCGAGACGCACCCGTACATCTCGACCGGGCTGCAGAAGAACAAGTTCGGCATCTCCATGTCGCGCGCGCGCGCCGCGTACCAGCTCGCGCGCCGGCTGCCCAACATCACCATCAAGGGCATGGACTGCCACATCGGCTCGCAGCTCACCAAGACCTCGCCGTTCTCGGACGCGATCCACCGGCTCGCCACGCTGGCGCGCGAGCTCAAGGACGACGGCGTGGACCTCGAGCTGCTCGACATCGGCGGCGGCCTGGGCATCCCCTACCAGGAAGACCAGGAGCCGCCGTCGCCCGCCGAGTACGGCAAGGCGGTCGACGAGGCCATCCAGGCCTTCGAGGGCCTCGACCTCACGATCGTCTTCGAGCCCGGGCGCGTGATCGTGGGCAACGCCGGCATCCTGCTGACCAAGGTGCTGTACCTGAAGTCGAGCGAGATCAAGAACTTCACCATCGTCGACGCGGCCTTCAACGATCTCATCCGGCCCGCGTTCTACGACAGCTACCACGGCATGAAGCCGGTCAAGCGCGCCTTAGGCGGCGTCTCATGGGTCACCGATGTGGTCGGCCCGATCTGCGAGACCAGCGACTTCCTCGCGCGCGACCGCCAGCTGCAGCAGCTCAGCCCCGGCGAGCTCCTGGCGGTCATGTCGGCGGGCGCGTACGGCTTCACCATGGCGTCGAACTACAACACCCGGCCGCGTGCGGCCGAGGTGCTGGTCAAGGGCTCCGAGTTCTACGTCGTACGCAAGCGCGAGGACCTCGAGGACCTGGTGCGCGGCGAGGAAATCCCGGCCTGGCTCCGCTAACGTACGACGGGGACTACCAGCGGCCGGACCACTCGAGGAGCGGCAGGGTATCGCCTGCGAGCGTTCGCGCGAGGCCCAGGCGGGGCACGCTGGCGCTGAGCGCGGCGGGGATCTTGTCGACGTCCAGGTTGCGCGTGAGGACCGCGCCGCTGACCAGGCCGAGCAGCATGCCGCCGAACGCGTAGTGCAGGCTGGTGTCGTTCTCGTCGGCGGTGTCGGCGGCGAGCGAGCTCGACAGCGCCAGGCCAGTGACCGCGCCGGCCAGGCCGGAGACGTCGATGAGCGCCAGGTGCCCGCGCGAGTACTCGTAGCGGTAGGCGAGCGCGGCGCCGGCGAGCAGCCCGGTGTTCATGCCGATCAGCGAGAACGCGGCGAAGCGCCGCTCGTTGTCGTCCTCGCCCTCGTCGAAGAGCGCCCACAGCATCATGCCGCCCACGCCGCCCCAGAGCCCGCCGCTGTTGATGAACGCGCTGTCGCCCGCGCTCGGATCGAAGCGCTTCACCGTGAGCGACGAGGCGACCGCGCCGACGATGAGCCCGGCGAACGCCGACGAGGTCAGCACGTCGGTGTCGCCGGGCGCGAAGATGGCGGCCAGGCCGGCGCCCTGCGCGACGCCCCACGCGGTGCCGCCGATGAGCCACGAGGTGTGACCCACCGGGATGGTTTCCTTGACGCCGAAGTAGCCGCCGGCGAACGCGATCGCGGCGGCGCCCACGGTGATGAACGAGCCGCCGGTCGAGTCCTGCGCGAATACGGTCGAGCCGAGCGATCCCCCGGCGGCGGCGCCGAACACGGTCATGGCCGAGATCAGCTCCCAGCGCCCGCTGGTGAGCGGCGGCGGCAGGGTCACGAACAGGTTCACGGTGTCACCCGCCTCGACCTCGATCGGCTGCGACACCGGGTTGCGGCCCTCGGCCTCGACGGTGACCTTGTGCGTGCCCACCGGCAGGTTGGCCACGTAGGTGCCCACCGCGACCAGCTTGTCGTCGACGAAGATGCGCGCGCTGAGCGGGTTCGTGGTCACGCGCACCGGCCCCTGCTCGTCGGTGAGGCGGAACGAATACGTATACGGCTGGCCGATCCTGAGCTCGATCGCCTGCGAGATCGGCTCGTAGCCGTCCATGTCGATCTGCAGCGTGTACGCGCCCGCGGGCGCTCGGATCGGCTCCTTGTCGTCGGCGCGGCCGCTGATGGTGCCGGCGTCGCTGGTCAGGGTGACGTGCGCCTGCGGCGGCTGCGTCGAGACGCTGACGCGCGCGGGTAGCTTGCGGATGCGGTCGATCCGGTTGGCCGCGGCCTTGCGCTTGCCGACGTCGGCGGTGAGGCGCACGAACAGCTCGAACCAGTCGACCGCGCGCTCGTAGTCGACGAGGTTCACATACGAGAGCGCGATCGAGTACGCGGCGCTGTCCAGGTTGATGAGGCAGTAGACCGCGGTGAACTCGGTGATCGCCGCCTCGTACTGGCCCTCGTCGTAGAGCAGCGTCGCGCGGTCGTAGTGCTCGCGCGCGCGCACCTTGAGGGTCGCCGGATCGTCGTCGAGCGGCGCGGCGCACTCGACCGGCAGCTCCTTCTGCGCCCACGCCGCACGCGGCGGGAGTGCGAGTGCGAGCGCCGCATGCGCCAGCACGAGCGCGAGCGCAGCCAGCACGAGCCGCGCGTTGATCCGCCGGGGCGCGCGTGTCATCAGGTCGGGAACGGCGGGATCTCGCCGCTACCCGCTGGCGGCCGGGGATCCGCCGGGGGGGTGGTGGCGGGCGGCTTGGGCCGGGGCTTGGGCTTCTGCTGCTCGCCCTTCTTGAGCGGGCGCAGCTTGACGCTCACGTCGTCGTTCCTGGTCGGCTGGAACGGCACGGTCGCCTCGGCGTAGCCGGGCAGGCTGAGCGTGAGCTCGATGGTCTCGTCGTTGCGGTTGAACGCGATGGTCGCGGGCGTGGTGCCCTTCAGCACGTCGCCCCAGTAGATCTCGGCGCCCGGCGGCGTGCTGGTCACGGTGATGTTCACCGACGGGATGAGCCGGGGCCCCTCGACCACCGGAGGCGGCACCGGGTCGGGCGGCTTGACCACCTGCGGTACCACCGGCGGCTCGGGGGCCGCCTCGGTCGAGCGCGTGAGCGGCACGACGATGGCGACGGTCGCGCCGATGAGCGTCACGACGCCGAGGACCCACAGGAGCGCGGTCAGGCGCGAGCGCCGCCGGCGCTGCCCCAGCGCCAGCGCGGGCTGCGAGATGGCCGCGACCACCGCGTCGCCCGCCTCGAGCCGGGCGAGATCCGCGTCGAGCTCGGCCATCGAGGCGTAGCGGTCGTCGCGGCTCTTGGCCATGGCCTTGAGCACGATCGCTTCGAGCGCCGCGGAGAGCGGCAGCTCGGGGCGCACCTCGCGCAGCGGGCGCGGGTCCGTCGACAGCACCGCCGAGATCACGTTCAAGTAGTTGGTGCCACGGTACGGCACCTCGCCGCTCAGGAGCTCGTACAGGATGACGCCCAGCGCATAGACGTCGATCCGGTGATCGAGGTCGTCCTCGCCGCGCGCCTGCTCGGGCGACATGTAGAGCGGCGTGCCCAGCACCATGCCGGTGTGGGTCAGCCGCGGCGAGCTCGAGCCGTGGCCGTCGCCCTCGAGCTTCATGGCCTTGGAGATGCCGAAGTCCACGACCTTCACGAAGTCGCGGTTGTTGCGTCGGATGATGAACACGTTCTCGGGCTTCACGTCGCGGTGGACGATGCCCTTGCCGTGCGCGGCGCCCAGCGCGCTGGCCGCCTGGCGCCCGATCGCGCACGCGCGCGCCGGCGGCAGCGGACCCTCGCGCGCGAGGAGCTGCGCGAGCGACTCGCCCTCGAGGAACTCCATGACCACGTAGGTGCGGCCGTCGTGGGTCTCGCCGAAGTCGGTGATGTCGACGATGTGCTCGTGCCCGATCGACGAGGCCAGCCGGGCCTCCTGCTGCAGCCGGGCCACGATGTCGGCCTTCTGCGCGTACTTGTCGAGCAGCACCTTGATGGCGACGCGCTTGCCGATGAGCGTGTGCTTGGCCTCGTAGACCACGCCCATGCCGCCCTCGCCGATCTTGCGCGTGACGTCGTAGCGTTCGTTGAGCGTGACGCCGACCAGCGAGTCGTTCACCGGCCCGCCACCCAGGCGCCCCGGGCCCGAGTCGCGCAGGTTGCCGCCGGGCGTCGGTGTCACCCGCGCCGGCGGCAACGTGGTGGCCATGCCGCCGCCCGAGCCGGCCCCACTTGCCATGGATTGCCGGGCCGCGAGCGTATCGCCGAGGGCATGCTCCTCCTCCTGCGAAGCGGCCATGAGCACGGTGCCATGCACCGGGCACAGCCGGACCTCGTCCGAATAGGCCTTTTGACAGCTCGCGCAGGTGCGCATCGTGGCCGCAGGATCTTAGCCCATCGGGCCGCGCGTTCACAGCGATGCTCGGGCAGGTGGGCCGATGTAGGCGCGCACGTGTGACCTGCGTTACTGCAGGCGAAAGAACTGCTTGATGCGAGTCAACGTGCGGTTCCTGGCCTCGGCCTGGCGCAGCGCGGCCGCCTCCGCCGAGAGGCCCTCGCGCTCGGCGTCGAGCTTGGTCTGTCGCTCGGAGAGGATCGCCGAGATGTCCTCGGCGAGCTGGGGCTTCGCGGCCAGCAGCTTCTCGAAGAGATCGTGGCTCACCATGTGTGCCACGACGTCGCCCTGGGCCACGCAGGTGGCGCCGCGCGGCTCGCCGGTCATGAGCGAGGCCTCCCCCACGATGTCGCCGATGCCCAGGGTCGCGACCTGCCGGGCCGCGCCGTCGACTGCGAGGTTGACCGCGACCTCACCCGCCGAGATGAGGAACAGCGAGTCGCCCGGGTCGCCCTGGCGCAGGATGGTCTCTCCGCGCGCGAAGGTCATCTTGCGCATGCCGCGCGCCAGCATCTCGACGTCGCCGTCGTCGAGCATGGCGAACAGGTCGACCTTGGCGAGCGCGCCCAGCCGGTCCAGATGGTCGCGCTCGCTGGCGCGGTCGCGCTGCTCGGCGGTCTCCTGGTGCATGTGCACGGTGCGGGTCGGGTAGGGGATTCTGAGCCCGTGCCGCTTCGCCGCGTACCAGATGCGCGTGCGCACGTCGCTGTCGATGAGGATGTCGCGCGCGAAGTCGGTGATCCAGTAGAGCAGCACGTAGTTGATGCCGGAGTCGCCGAAGCTGCGCAGGATCGCCGTCGGCGCCGGGTCGGCCATGACCCCGGGGCAGTCCTCGACGGCCTCGGCCAGGATGCGCTTCACGTCGTTGGGCGGGTGATCGTACGCGAATGCGACGTCGCACCACATGCGGTGGCGCGGGTTCGGCCGCGAGTAGTTCATGACCTCGTGCTGCATGAACCAGCGGTTGGGGATGGTGACCGTGTCGTCGTCGCGCGTCGACACGTTGGTGGCGCGGAAGCTGATCTTCTCGACCCGGCCGATGCGGTCGCCGAACTTGATGAAGTCGCCGATGACCACGGTGCGGTCCATCTGCATGGACAGGCCGGCGAACATGTTGGCGATCGGCTCCTGCAGCGCGAGGCCGATGACCGCGGTGAGTACCGCCGAGGTGGTCACCAACCCGACCAGGTTCGCGCCGCTGTAGCGCGCGATCGAGAACACCGCGATGACGAAGCCGATCGCGAGCAGCAGGTCGCGCAGGATCGTGGGCACGCGCACGCCGATGCGCGCCAGGAACAGATCGAAGACCAGCATGCCGCCGATGCCCGTCATGCCCATGGCGAGCAGGAGCGCCGACGCCAGGTTGAAGCCCTTGGTCACCGCGTGCGACTCGAGCGGGATGGCGATGACGCGCACCAGCACCGACAGGGTCAGGAAGACGATGGGCCACTTGCCGCGCCGCCGCACGCTCTCGGGCAGGAGCAGCCGCAGGAACACCGCGACCACGGCGGTGATGAGCGCGGCGACGAGCGCAGCCCAGGACACCTCCATCTGCTGCCAGCTCGTGATCAATCGGCACGAATCCTAACAGCCGTGGGCGCCGGCGGACAACAGCGCGGCTCGACAGCGGCTCGACACCGCGCGGTTGACGTGGCCGCCGGGCGTGGGACAGTCGTTCGTGATGAGCCACAAGGTCGCAGACCTCCAGCTGGCCGAGCAGGGCCGGCTCCGCATCGAATGGGCCGAGTCGCGCATGCCGGTGCTCATGAAGCTGCGCGAGCAGGCCTGGACCGAGCGACCGCTCGCGGGCATGCGCGTCGCCAGCTGCTTGCACGTCACCAAGGAGGCCGCGGTGCTGATCCGCACGCTGCGCGCGGCCGGCGCCGAGGTCAGCTGGGCCGCGGCGAGCCCGAGCTCGACCAGCGACGAGGTCGCCGCCGCGCTCGCCGCCGAGGGCACCTCGATCTACGCGTGGCACGGCCTGTCGCCCGAGGAGCGCAGCTGGTGCATCGGCAAGGCCCTCGAGGTCCAGCCGACGCTCACGCTCGACCACGGCGCCGACCTGACGGTCAGGGTGCACCAAGCAGCGCTCGGCGCCGCGGTCATCGGCGGCACCGAGGAGACGACCACGGGCGTCCACCGCCTGCGCGCCCGGGCCGCCGACGGCAAGCTCGAGTTCCCGGTCTACGCGATCAACGACAGCGAGACCAAGTGGGACTTCGACAACGCCGCCACCGGGCAGTCGTCGCTCGACGGCATCCTGCGCGCCACCTCGGTGTTCCTCGCCGGCAAGACGTTCGTCGTGGCCGGCTACGGCCACTGCGGCCGGCGCATTGCGGCGCGCGCGCGCGGCATGGGCGCGCAGGTGGTCGTGACCGAGGTCGTGCCGACGACCGCGCTCAAGGCCGTGCTCGACGGTTTTCGCGTCATGACCATGGACGAGGCGTCCGCGATCGGCGACATCTTCATCACCGCCACGGGCGTCCGCGACATCGTGCGCGGCCGCCACTTCGAGCGCATGAAGGACGGCGCCATCATCTCGAACACCGGTCACTACGACGTCGAGATCAACATCACCGAGCTCGACCAGCTCGCGAAGGGCAAGCGCGAGGTCAGGCCGAACAACGAGGAGTACACGCTCGCGGACGGGCGCCGCGTCTACCTGCTCGCGCAGGGGCGCGTGCTGAACGTGGCCGCGGCCGAGGGCCACCCGTCCGAGGTCCTGGACATGTCCTTCGGCAACCAGTACCTGGCGCTGTGCAAGCTGATGCGGGACGGCGGGAAGCTCGACAAGAAGGTGCACCAGCTGCCCCGCGAGCTCGACCAGCAGCTGGCCGCGATCAAGCTCGCGACCATCGGCATCGCGATCGATCAGCTGACCGACGAACAGAAGCGCTTCGCCGCCGACTACGCGGCGGACAGCTGAATTAGGCATCCAACGCGCCCTGGGGCAAGATTCGGCCACCGTCATGGAGCAAGACGACGCACCCGCCGCGGAGCTCCCCCGCTGCCCCTGTGGTCACGACCGGCGGCACTTCATGGTGTCGCCGGAGAACCACTACGGCACCCTGGGCAAGCTCATCATCCTGCTCGGCGTGTCGGTCGAGCCGGTGAAGGTCACGTTCCAGTGCCGCAGGTGCTGGAACGTGTTCGACGAGACCACCGATCCGCAGGTCATGCGCGGCAGCTGCTGAGCGCGCGGCGGGCCCGCGCGCGGCCGCTCACTCCTCGAAGGTCAACACGAACGAACGCAGGCGCGCGAACGCGGCGCTCGCGTCGTCCGACGGCACGAGCAGCCGCAGCCGGCGATCGACCTCGGGCAGGATCGCGCCCAGGTCGTCCATCGTCATCTTCCACGGGTCGGTCAGCGAGGCGGCGAGCGCCTCGAAGAGCAACCGGCGCGAGATCAGATCGTCGAGCCCGATGGTGAACGCAGCCCGCTCGAAGAGCTTGCTGCCGTGGAACTTGTCCAGCGACGTCATGGTGCGCTTGTTGCGCTCGCTCGTGCTCATGGCGCTCTCAGTTTCGCATGTTTCGCGACGCGCGTACGGCTCGACCGGATGGGAAGGCGGCCGAGCCCGTCTGCCCCACCGGGCGATGGCGTCGCGATGCGGCACAGGGTGAGCGGCTGCGCCCCTCGTCCGAAGCGGTGGCCTCGGCAGGCATTATTCGTAACTCATCGTAATCACGTACGTTGTGCTGACGCCTGGAAATATGGGGACGTCGGCATGACTTGGCTCGCCCGTTGCTAAGAACACGATTCATCATGGCCGCTCTACATAAAGCCCCTGAGTTCGCTCCTCGCTCCACCAACGTCACTGACCCTGACGGGCTGTTCGTCCTGGATATCGAAGACTTCCTCTTCGACGACCTGGTCGAGAAGCAGCTGGCCGGCCAGGCGGCAGCGGCGGCCGACAGCTACCTCACCGACGAGGCGCTGGGCGAGTTCGAGGACATCGAGATCATCGAGACCGATGCCGCTGGCTTCGAGATCGTGACCGAGCCGGTGACGGTGACGCATGAAACCGCGATGAGCGTGGACATTATCCACCTCGTTCGCCCCAACACCGTCTTCCTCGGCATGATCAACGCGCTCGGCATCACCGACGAAGAGGCGCGGCTCTACCTGTGCGACGCTATGCGTGAGGCCGGTACGTCGCCCGACTCGATCACTCCCGAAGACCTGTGGTTCATGCTGCCGCGCATCGAGACCGAGGTGATCGCGCGCTACGCCGATCAGGACTCGTCGGTTCGTCGCGACACCTTGCGCGAAATGCTGCGTCGCCTGCGCTACGCGCGCTAGCGCCGTGGATGGCGGCAGACGGCCGGCAGAAGCTCGCGCCGTACCAACGCGGACCATGCCATGCCATGCCCGCCACGTTGGCGCACAGGTGAGCGCTGGCGACTCAACTCCGTTCGCGCCTGCGCGTCCCAAACCCGCGTAAGGCGACGCGTTCGCCGCAGAGTCATCCGGTCGAGCGCTTGGCGCGCTGGTTGCTTCGTACAGCAGACATGCAGTTCCGCGCTCGATGTGAACCGCCCCCGATGAGTCCTCGGTTCATCGACGTTCGCGAGCTCGTCCGCTCCAACCGGCTGTTCCGTCGGCTGGCGGCGGCGTTGCGCATGACCGACGCCGAGGCGCGCGAGAGCTTATGCACGGCGATGGCGTGGGCGGGCACGAGCCCGCCGTCACTCGGACCGATCGAGCTCCGCTTCATGGTCCTGCGTATCGAGACAGACGTGCTCTCGACCTTGAGCACCGACGAGGCGCAGGTCTGCCGCGAGGCGCTGGAGCGCCTGCTTGTGTGGGTCACCCGCGAGCTGGCGAACGAGGAGAGCGAGAAGAACGAGCGGAGCGCGCTGGCGGAGCGAAACGCTCTCGCCGCAAGCAGCGGTGCCGGACCTAGCTACGCGCGGTTGGCGTAGGTCTCTTTGAGGCGCGAGCGCGTCGAGCCCGGCTTGAGGACGCCCTTGATGCCGTTGCCGCTGTGCGCGGCCGCGACGAGCGCCTCGATCTTGGGGGTCTTCTCCCAGGTGAAGGTGTCCTCGTTGCGACCGAAGTGGCCGTAGGCCGCGGTCGGGCGGTAGATCGGACGGAGCAGGTCGAGCTCCTTGGTCAGCGCGCCGGGACGGCAGTCGAACACGCGGCGGACCGCGGCCGACAGCTTGTCGTCGGCGACGACGCCGGTGCCGAACGTGCTCACCATGATCGAGACCGGCTCGGCGACGCCGATGGCGTAGGCGAGCTGGACCTCGCAGCGCTGGGCGAGCTTGGCCGCCACGACGTGCTTGGCGATGTAGCGCGCGAAGTAGCAGGCCGAGCGGTCGACCTTGGACGGGTCCTTGCCGGAGAACGCGCCGCCGCCGTGCCGCGCCATGCCGCCGTAGGTGTCGACGATGATCTTGCGGCCGGTGAGGCCCGAATCGCCCATGGGGCCACCGACGACGAAGCGGCCGGTCGGGTTGATGTGGATCTTGGTCTTGGGCGTGATGAGCTCACGCGGGACCGAGGGGTTGATCACGTACTGCCGGATCGCTTCCTCGATCTGCTTCTTCTTGGCGTCTTCCGAGTGCTGGGTCGAGACGACGATGGCCTCGACCGCGACCGGACGGTCGTTCTCGTAGCGCACCGAGACCTGGGTCTTGCCGTCGGGACGCAGGAAGTCGACGCCGCCTTGGCGCTTCTTGCGCACCTCGGCGAGCTTGCGGGCGAGCTTGTGCGCGATGAGAATCGGAGCCGGCATCAGCTCCTTGGTCTCGTCGGACGCGTAGCCGAACATCATTCCCTGGTCGCCGGCGCCCTGCTCCTCGGTGTTGCCGCGATCGACGCCGCGCGCGATGTCGGGCGACTGCTGCTCGATGGCGGTGAGCACGCCGCAGGTCTTGTAGTCGAAGCCCATCTCGGAGTGGTCGTAACCAATCTCCTTGATCGTCTCGCGGACGATCTTGGGCATGTCGACGTAGCAGTCGGTCGTGATCTCACCGGCAACCAGGACGAAGCCGGTCTTGGTCACCGTCTCGCACGCAACGCGGCAGGTCGGATCCTTGGCGATGATGGCGTCGAGAATCGCATCGGAGACCTGGTCGCACACCTTGTCGGGGTGACCTTCGGTGACCGATTCGGACGAGAAGATGAAATCCGGCATGTTGGAGCGCTCCCTACCTTCTTATGGAAAAGTCTGCGGACTATATCGCTTGCCGTGGGCCAGTCAACCTCGGGTAGAGTGATGCCCCGTGCGCAAGGGAAGTGCCTTTTTTCGGCTAGTTGCCACCTGTGCTCTGGCCCTCGTGGCCGCTCAGCTGCTGGCCTGCGGCGGCACGCTCCCGCCGCCCGAGCGTCGGGTCATCGAGTCCGACCTGGACGGCTGGCATTTTCGTCGCTACCAGCGGACCGTCGACGTCGAGGTCTACGTCGCGAAGAACCCGGCGGTCGCGCACACCGCCAGCTACGCGCGGGTCGACGCCGAGAAGTCCGGACGGCTGCAAGAGGGCGACGTTGCTTCGGTTTTCGTCACCGAGTACGAGCGCGACGAGAACGTCGGCGGGTCGCTGGTGCGCTTCGCGCGCCGGCTCGCACAGGAGGCCGGCTACGTCGTCGAGGAGACCGAGCTGGGCGGCCAGCGGGTTTTCCGCGTCATCGGGCACGGCGAGGCCTGGGCGTTCTGGAGCTCGGGACGCTTCGTGGTCAAGGTGGGCGGACGCGGCCTCGACAAGATTCCCTCGGGCATCGTGACCGAGTACGGCCGCCGCTACCCGTCACGGGTGAAGGACGGCGCGCTCGAGGAGCCGCTCGACGAGGTCGAAGTGGAGGGCGTGCCGGCCGAGAAGGACAAGAAGGCCAGCAAATCCAAGGCCGGCGCCGCCACCAAAGACTCCAATGACTCCAATGACAACGAAGCCAGCCCCGAGGACAGCGAGGAGTAGGACCGTGCTGCTGAAGTCGTACCGGGCCGCGCGCGACGCGGCCGCCGTCGAGACGCTCACGCGGCGAAGCGCCGTCATCCCCGCCGACGTGGACGCCAAGGCGCGCGTCATCGTCGAGGACGTGCGCGTGCGCGGCGACGTCGCCGTGCGCGAGTACACCGAGCGCTTCGAGCAGCGCACGCTCGCGTCGCTCGAGATCGACCGCGCGCGCTGGGACGCCGAGGCCGCGAAGGTGGCGCCCGAAGTGGTGCGCGCGCTCGAGCACGCGGCGAAGAACGTCGCGGCCTTCCACGAGCACCAGCGCGAGCAGAGCTACGAGCACGTCGCCAATGGCGTGCGCATGGGCCTGCGCGTCGAGCCGCTCGCCTGCGTCGGGCTGTACGTGCCGGGCGGTACCGCGCGCTACCCGTCGTCGGTGATCATGACCGCGGTGCCGGCGCGCGTCGCCGGCGTGCGCGAGGTCGTCATGGTGACGCCGGGCGCGTCGCCCGAGACTCTGGCCGCCGCGCGCGTCGCCGGCGTCGATCGCGTCTTCGAGATCGGCGGCGCGCACGCGATCGCCGCGCTCGCCTACGGCACCGCCAGCGTGCCGCGTGTCGACAAGATCGTCGGCCCCGGCAACGTGTGGGTCGCCGCGGCCAAGCGCCTGGTCTTCGGCGACGTCGACATCGACTCGGTCGCGGGTCCGTCCGAGGTGCTGGTCATCGCCGACGACTCGGCCGACGCGGCGCTGGTGGCCGCCGACCTGCTCGCGCAGGCGGAGCACGATGTGCACGCGGCGTCACTCCTGTTCACGACCTCCGAGCCGCTCATCGCCGCCGTCGAGGTCGAGCTCGAGCGCCAGCTCGCCGACCTGCCGCGCCGCGCCATCGCGGAAGCGTCGCTGCGCGCCAACGGCGCGGCCGTGCTCACCGACGATCTGGGCGCGGCGGTGCGCCTGGCCAACCGCTTCGCGCCCGAGCACCTCGAGCTGCACGTGCGCGACGCCGCGCGCGTCGCCGACCAGATCCGCACCGCGGGCGCGATCTTCGTGGGCGCCTGGACGCCCGAGGCCGCAGGCGACTACCTGGCGGGCCCCAACCACGTGCTGCCCACCGGTGGCGCGGCGCGCTACGCCTCGCCGCTAGGCGTCTACGACTTCATCAAGCGCACCACCGTGCTCGAGTACACGCCCGAGGGCCTCGCCGCCCACGCCGACGACATCCAGCGGCTCGCCGCGGTCGAGGGCCTGGACGCGCACGGCCGTTCGGTACGCCTTCGCCTCGAACGCTCAGGCAAGCTCCCCGGCAAGCCATGAGCCACCCCGTGAGCCGCCCATCATGAATGACCTGCCCCGCATCGTCCGCGAGGAGCTCGGCAAGCTCCAGCGCTACGAGATCCCGCACCCCGAGAACATCCACGTGCGCCTCGACGCCAACGAGAGCCCGTATCCCTTGCCGCCCGAGCTGGTACGCGCGCTGGGCGAGCGCCTGGCGCGGGTCGAGCTGAACCGCTACCCCGACGGAGACGCGCGCGAGCTGCGCCAGGTCATCGCGCGCCACGCCAGCGTGCCGGCGGGCCAGCTGGTCTTCGGCAACGGCTCCGACGAGCTCATCACGCTGCTGGTGTCGGCGTTCGCGCGGCCGCGCATGAACGCGCCCGACAACCGCGCGCGCATCGCCTACGCGACGCCGTCCTTCGTAGTCTACCGCATCGCGACGCTGGGCGCGGGCGCGGTGCCCGCCGAGATGATCCTCGACGAGGAGTTCGAGCTGAGCGGGCGCGCCGTGGACGCGGCGTTCGCGCCGGTGCGGCCGAACGTCGTCTTCTTTGCGCGCCCGAACAACCCGACCGGCACGCTGTGGTCGCGCGAACTCATCGTTTCGGTCGCCGAGGAGTACACCGACACGCTGGTGGTCTGCGACGAGGCCTACTTCGACTACGCGGGCGAGACCCTGCTCACCGAGCAGGCGCGGCTGCCCAACCTGGTCATCATGCGCACGCTGTCCAAGATCGGCCTGGCCGCGCTGCGCTGCGGCTACCTGATCGCGCACCCGACGGTCGTGCACGAGCTGGAAAAGATCCGCCCGCCCTACAACGTGGGCGCGCTCAGCCAGGCGGCGGCGACCTTCCTGGTCGGCGAGCACGCGACGGTGCTGCGCTCGCACATCGACGCGGTGATCAGCGAGCGCGAGCGGCTGTTCGCGGCGCTCGGCGCCACGCCGGGCGTGAAGGCGTTTCCGAGCCGGGCCAACCTCATCTGCTTCCGCGTCGGCGAGGCGGGCGACGGCAAGGCCACCGGCATGTGGACCAAGCTGGCCGCGCGCGGCGTGCTGGTACGCAACCTGGACAAGCCCGGGCCGCTCGCCGGCTGCCTGCGCGTCACCGTGGGTACGCCCGGAGAGAACAACATGTTCATCGAGGCGCTGCGAGCTTGAGGCGGTCGGCGCGGATCGGCGTCGCGACGGCGTTGCTGGCGCTGGCGTTCGGCGCGCTCGGCTCGGGCGGCTGCCCGGGCATCCCGCGGCCCCTCGAGGCGCCGCAGGTGGAGCTGCGCGCGGCCGCGCTCGAGGGCGGCGCGCTGGCCGCCGAGCTGTCGGTCGCGAACCCGAACCAGGTCGGTCTGGTGGTCGAGGCGGTCGACTGGGAGCTCGCGGTCGACGACCGTACCGTGGCGCGCGGTCGCATGGAGCAGCACACCGAGGTCGCGGCGCTCTCCGCCACGTCGGTGAGCCTGCGCGGGCTCCTGTCGGCGGGTCAGGCCGAGCGCGTCGCGGGTGTCGCCGGCGGCGACGTCACCCTGGCCGGCACGCTGCACCTGCGCGCGCCGCGCGGGCCGGTCGCCGCGTCGTTCTTCGGGCCGCTCGAGCGCGCCGCGACGGCGAGCGTCTCGCTCAGGCCAGCTTCTTCTGCAGCGCGATGAGCCGGGCGTAGGCGGTCGCGGCCTCGCGCGTGACCTCGCGCAGGCCTTCCAGGTGGGCCTCGCTGATCGCGCTGTCGCCCGACTTGTGACCGTACATGAGGTTGACCACGCGATCGCGGATCATGATGGGCGCGACCACCGCCTGCGCGGGCGCGCTCGCGCGCAGGATCTTGAACAGGTGGCCGTGCAGCGCGCTCGGCGGCGCGGCGCCGGTGAACAGGCCTTTCTCGTCGATGGCGCTGCTGAAGATCGACGGGTGGTCGAGCGGGATGAGCAGCGCCTCGAGGCGGTCGGCGTCGAGGTCGGGCCCGTAGCCCTTCCAGCCGAGCGCGAGATCGTCGCGCACGACCAGCAGCGCGCACACATCGAAGAGGCCGCGCGCGTAGGCGATGAGCCCCTCGGCGACCTCGGCGCGCGTCTGTGCGGCGGACATGCGAGCGATCGCGTCCTTGCGGTCGAGCGTCGGGGGCGCCTCGGGTGAGGGCAGGCGCGCGCGCGCCGGCTCGGCGGCGGGGGCGGCGGCCGGAGCGGGCGTGGCCGCGGGCTCGGCGGAAGCGGCGGGCGTGGCGGCCGGTGCTGACGCTGCGCGCGGCGAGGCGGCGGCAGGTGTGGCGGGCGGCGAGGCCGCGGGCGGCGGCGTGGCGGCCCCGTCGACGACCTCGGCGGCCTCGCTGACGTCGGCCTCGAGCTCCATGACCAGCTCGTCCGATTCCGATTCCTCGCTGGTGAAGCGCAGCGGCGGTGCGGGCGTGGGCGGCGCGACCACCGGGCGCCGCGACTGCGGCGGCAGGCCGGGCAGCGGCGGCGGCGGCGGCTCGACCATGTCGGCGGAGGCGCGGCGGATCGCGATGGGCGCATCGCCCATGGCGCGGAAGCGTGGCGGCCTGGGCACGCCGAAGTAGCGCTCGACATAGTAGTAGAGGCGGACCTCGGGCGCGACGCGCGGGATCAGCCGGCAGCCGGTCGCCGAGCCGAGCTCGTCGAGCGCGAGCAGATCGTGCGGATCGCGCACGGCGGCGATGAGCTGGCGGTCCTGGACGACGAGCGGCACGCACAAGTGGCGCTCGGCCATCTCCGGGCTCAGCAGGCGCACCGCGGCGCGCTTGGCGCGGTCGAGCACCGCCTTGGTGGCGATGGGGATGCCCAGCTCGAGGCCGAGGTACGCGGTCAGCGAGTCGGCATCGATGAAGCCCATCTCGAAGAGGATGGTGCCGAAGCGCCCGCCTCGTTTGGGTTGCTGGGCCACGGCGGCGTCGATCTGAGCCTGGGTGACCCGACCGTCCCTCAGCAGCATCGCGCCAAGTCGCATCGCTCGCGCATCGTAACAGAATCTTCGCCACCGTGTTGCGTCGGGCGTGGCTTGCGAGTAAGAACTCGCGGAGCGTGTTCATGCGGCGCAGCCGGTTCGTGTTCTTGATCTGCTCCTGGATGGCGGCGTGCGGGGACGACGTGCCGCTCCGCGCCGCGGGCGATGCCGGACCTCGGTCTCGGTCGTCGTCCGGAAACGCCGAGCCGGTGCCGCTGGTGCCCGCACCCGAGCGGTTCGCCGCCGACGTCGTGTCGCTGCGGCTCAAGCGCTCCATCGTCGTGCGCTTCACCCCCGACGAGAACGGCAAGCCCATCGGCACGGTCGCGCAGGACACGCGCGTGCGCTGGACGTCGCTGGCGTTCGGGCCCGGCTGCGAGCGCTGGGTCGAGATCGAGCCGCGCGGCTGGGTCTGCGACCGCTACCTCGAGCCCAGCAAGAAGGAGCCGGCCGGCGTCGAGCTGCCGAAGCTGAGGGAAGGCGAGCTCGTGCCCGGCACCTACGCGCGCGTGATCGCCGGTGGCGCCGCCGCGTTCAAGAGCGTCGCCGACGCGGAGAAGCAGAAGCCGGCGCGCCGCCTGCCCGCGCTGGTCAAGGTTCGCCACGTCGACGACGAGGTGATCGGCGGCAAGCTCTACTGGAAGACCACCGAGGGCGAGCTCGTGGAGTACGCCAAGCTCAAGCGACTCGAGCCGTCGACGTTCGCGGGCGTCGTCCTCGGCGATGGGCTGGGCAACGGGCTGGGTGGAGGCGCGGACGGCGGGCCGGACAGCGGGATCGAGCCTGACGTCGCGCTGGCGTTGCCGCTCGCGTGGGCGCAGTCGCGCCGTGACATGGGCGTCTACGTGCAAGTGAAGAGCACGCCGGGCGGGGCGCTGGTGCGTTCGCTCAAGCCGCGCACCGTGGTGCGCATCCTCGAGACCTCCGGCGACGGCCTGTGGTACCGGGTCAGCGTCGCGTCCCCTGACGTCACCGGCTGGATCGGCGCGGCCGACCTGCACGTGGCGCGGCTCACGCCGCCGCCGCCCACGACCGGCGAGCACGAGAAGTGGTTCGACGTCGACCTCGACGAGCAGGTGGTCGTTGCCTACGACGGCGCCCGGCCGGTCTACGCGACGCTCACCTCCTCGGGCAGCAAGAAGTGGCCGACCGTGCCCGGCAACTACCGCATCTGGATCAAGTTCGCCGAGACCGACATGAACGGCCAGATGGGCGACGAGGATCCGTACAGCGTCGCGACCGTGCCGTGGACCATGTTCTTCGCCAAGGACCTCGCGTTCCACACCGCGTACTGGCACGACAAGTTCGGCGAGGCGCGCAGCCACGGTTGCCTGAACCTGTCGCCGCGCGACGCGCGCGCCCTCTACTTCTGGGCCACGCCCGAGGTCCCGGTCGGATGGTCCATGGCCTACGGGATCGTCGAGCGCCCCGGCGCCACCGTGCGCATCCGCAGCCTGGCCGCGCCCGAGCCGCCCTTCCTCGGCTACGCCAAGCGCGTCTACGAGTCGCGCCTCGCCAAGCTGGGCGGCGCGCCGCCCGTGCCCGCCGCTGCTGCCTCCGTCGAGACCCCCGCCCCCGCCGCACCGCCCGAGCCGTAGTCGATCTAACTTTCGGGACGGGGTACAGGATCTTACTTTCGGCCCGAAAGTAAGATCCTGTACACCGTCCCCGAAAGTTAGATGTCGGTCCGGCGGCCGCCGGGGTGGCGCCTAGCCGGACGCAGTTCTCGAGCACGGCGCTGCCGGCGCCGATGCGCACGGCTCCGTCCTGGGCGCTCAAGAGCCCATGCAGGGACTAAGATGCCACGAGCCGAGTCGCGGCATCCCACCCAAGAACGCGGCATCTACCCGAAGAAAACGGAGCCCACCATGCACGTCACCAAGAACGACCTTCCGCTGGACGCGCGCACGCAGCTTGTCGTGCTGCTGAACGCTCGTCTCGCCGACGGGATCGACCTCATGCTGCAGGGCAAGCAGGCGCACTGGAACGTGAAGGGCCCGCACTTCATCGCGCTGCACGAGCTCTTCGACAAGATCGTCGAGGAGTCGGAGGACTGGGTCGACGACCTCGCCGAGCGCGCCGTGGCCCTGGGTGGCGTCGCAGAGGGCACGCTGGTCGCGGTCGGCAAGCGCACCTCGCTGCCTGCGTACCCGCTCGACCTGATCGATGGCCTGGCCCACGTCGACGCGCTGTCCTCGGCGCTGGCGCGCTTCGGCAAGTCCGTGCGCGCGGCGATCGACGAGTCGAGCAAGCTCGGCGACGCCGATACGTCCGATCTCTTCACCGGGATCTCTCGCGCCGTCGACAAGGACCTCTGGTTCCTGGAGGCGCACCTGCAGGGCAAGAAATAGCGGTCCCCCGGACCAATTTCGGACTCTTGTTTCCTGGGGGTCCGGATCGTCGCTCCCCAGCGCACCGGAGGTAGGAAGGCGCCCCCCGCGAGCGCCCGACGCGAGGAACGGCGGGTGACGGCGCGGGTTTTTTGCCCAAGGAGCGAGTTCCGTAGCCGCCGCGTTACTCGTGCCGCGAGCCGCGCCCGAGCGGCGGCGAGGACTGTCTGAGCGAGGCGGGCAAGAAAACCCCGCGCCGGCAGGACGCGCCGCCACCACCACCGAAGGCTACGAACCGGAATGGAAGGCCACCCCAACCTCGTCGCCCCGCGCGGCGCGCGACGATTGGACACGCTCCGACACATGCAGCGACAGATCGTCACGCGCGATGACACGCGAAGTCCCGCGATGTGACGGCGGTCTCTCGGCGCGCCACAAGGTATCTGCTAGTTGGCTGCTTCCTGTGCGTGGCACGGGGCTCGCAAAGCGAGCGCTGCACACGCTCAGCGAAGTGAAAGGAAGCAGCCCCATGTCTCGTTCCATGAAGTCCCTCGTCTGCGCCGCCGCCCTGGCGGTCCTCCCGGTCGGTTCGGCCCTCGCGCAGGAAGCTCCCGCCGCGGCGCCGGCCGCGCCCGCGCAGACCCCCTCACCCGACGCCACGCGCCTCGAGGCCGCGCCCGACGAGGTAGCCTCGCCCGACGCGGCCCGCGCAGACAGCCCGGCGCCGGCGCCCGCGCCGGTCGCGCAGCCCGGTGACGGAGCCGGCGACGGCTCCGGCGCGGACGCCGCGGCGAACGCCGACCTCGCCGCTCTGGCCTCGTCCGGTTCGTCGGGCGACGCACCGTCGGCTTACGCGCCAGAGGACGACACCGGCGTCACCGCGGAGCTCGCGCCGCAGCGCAAGTACACGCTCACGTTCAACCCGTTCGCGCTGCTCTTCGGCGAGTTCAACGCCGAGCTCGAGTTCAGGACGTCGC
>JBKJOI010000631.1:0-8918 GCA_046595695.1 Haliangiales bacterium
TTCACCGCGCGGACGTGCGCTGGGCGCACTCGCCTCGCTGCGGCGACGAGCGCCCGCTTGCCGGCGACCGCGAAGCCGAGGCGCTCCGGCTGCGCGCGCCCACGCGCAGCGCGCGTCAGCGCGACGCCGAGCTGGTTGGCCACCGGGTAGATGCCCACCGCGGTCGCCACCGTGCCGCCCGCTGCGACCACTCCGCGCCAGAACAGGTGCCGGAACGAGTGCCGTTTCTGCATGGTAAGCATTATTTTATCTGTTTCTCGGCGGCGCGCTTGCCGCGCGTCTGCTCGGCGGCGCGCTTGCCGCGCGCCTTCGGCTTCGGCTTCGGCGACGGCGCGCTCGCCTTCACCGCGCGGACGTGCGCTGGGCGCACTCGCCTCGCTGCGGCGACGAGCGCCCGCTTGCCGGCGACCGGCAGCCGCTTCACGGCCACCTCGCGCCTGCTCGCCTGCGAACGATCCGCGCACGCCTCGCGGTAGAGCAGCCGCACCGGCCCACGCCCGCGCGTGTACCGCGCGCCCCTGCCCGCGTCGTGCATCGCCAGCCGGCGCACCAGATCGTTGGTGATGCCGGTGTAGAGCGTTCCGTCGGTGCAGAGCACGATGTACAGCGTCCAGCTCACGCCCGGCCGATGATACAGCGCACCCAGGGTGGGGACAAATCAGGGTGCCTATGCCACGATGCCATGGCTATTTTACCGTTATCGCATCTGCAACCGCATCATAAATAGTGGGATTCACCTGATTTTCATGGTGGCACCTGTGGTGCATCATCTCGGACCAGATGCGCTTGCTTCTGGTCGACGACGATATGGATTCGCGCTCACTCGTGGAGCGCATGTTGAAAAAATTCGGGCACCGTGTGCACTCGGTGCAGAGCGGGACCGAAGCGGTCGCTGCGCTGGGAACGGAGCGCTACGACGTCGCCCTCGTGGACCTGCAGATGCCCGGGATGAGCGGCGCGGAGACGCTGCGCGCGCTGCGCGAGTGCGACGCGCGCATGCGCCTGCTGGTGGTGAGCGGCGCCAGCGATCGCTACAACGTGCTCGAGGCGATGCACGCCGGGGCCGACGGCTATATCCTCAAGGACGAGCTGGGCGAGCGCCTGGGCGACGCGCTGCAGGAAGTGATCGCGGGCAAGAGCCCGCTCTCGGGCGGACCGGCGAGCATCCTCGTGAAGCACATCTCGGGACGCCTGCCGCCGTCCACGCGCGGCACGCCGCCCGGCGGCATGCCGCGGCTCGCCGACAAGTCGGGCGAGCTGATCCTCGGCAGCGTGAAGCTGGGTAAGACGAAGCCCGCCGGCGAGGAATAGGCAGCAGGCGGGCGCGGCACCCGCCTAGACTAGAACGCGAACTGCAGCCCGAGGTTCAGATCGAGGTTGAGCGCGAAGAAGGGCTTCACGTCTCCGACCTCGGCGATGGGGATGCCGGCCAGCAGGTTGAAGTCCACGACCAGCCGCACCGGGCCGCCCAGCGTCTGCGACCAGTTGAGGCCGCCGCCGACCAGCAGCGGGCCGGTCGCGACGGTGTCGACGTCGCCGGTGGTGCCGTCCCCCGCCACGTACGGCTCGTCGAGCGTGATGACGTGGCGGATGAAGCCACCGCCGAGGTCGCCGTGGATCGAGAGGCCCTCGCCGTTCTTGCCGAGCATGTAGAGCAGGCGCACGAGCCCCGCGGGTGCGGCCGGCGCGTGGCCCGAGATGTTGGCGCCGATGGGCAGCCCGATCCGGCCGTAGGCCGATAGCGCCACCTGCGGGCTCAGCCAGAAGCCGAGCTCGGGCTGCACATGGAACGGCGCCGACGCCAGGCAACACGTGACCGCCTGCGTGCTCTGCTCGGTGTCGCCGGTGACGAAGCCGACGCCGGTGCCGACGTTCACGTTCACGAACACGGTGTGCTTGGGCTTGCCGCCGGCCGGCTTGCTGATGCCCGGGCCGTCGCCGCCGCCGCCACCACCGCCACCGAGCGGGTTCTCGTCGTCGATGTCGGGAGCGCCGCCGCCCGAGGTGGTGCGCGCGATCTCGATGATGTTGGGCGAGCCGGGGTTGCCCACCGACGCGTTCACCTTGCCGCCGCCGCCCTTGGCCTCGACGTAGTACTGGACCGAGTCGGCGCGCGTCGCGGCTGCGGGGATGGTGCCCTCCCAGGTCGCGCCCGACTTGTTGCGCATGGGCGTGGCCGTGAACGACTCCTGGCCCTGCGCGCGGTAGTAGAGGATCACCTGCTTGGCACCGACGTCGTCGCCGACCTTGACGCTCAGGCCGATGGACGCGCCTTCCTTGCCCTCCTCGACCGGCGCGTGCACGAGCCCGACGACGTCCTCGTCGCCGGTGTCGCCGCCGCCGGCCGGCTCGCCCCCGCCACTGGGCGCGCCGCCACCGCCGACCGTCGACTTGGCGGCGTCGTAGACCTTCTTCAGCTCGGGCTTCTTGTACTCCTTGGGCACCGACCAGTTGCCGTCGATCTCGAGCGCCGCGATGAACTCGAGCAGCGCGTTATCGGGATCGCCGAGGCCCTCGTACACGATGCCCAGGTTGCCGTGCGTCTTCGCGGCCACCGGGTGCTTGTCGAGACCGTTGCGCTTGACGTCGACGAGCGCGCTGTTGAGCAGCTTCTTCGCGCTCTCGAACTCGAGGAGGTCGTACTCCTCCATCGCCTTGGCGTTGGCGTCCTCGATCTTCTTGATCACCTTCTTGTCTTGCGCGACAGCCACGCGGGGCACCGCCGTGACCAGGGCCAGGGCCACGACCACGATCGCGGCGCGCCCCACCGTCTTACCCAGCGTCATCGACAGAAACAGACTCGTCATCACGGACTCCTCGGCACTTCTACCAGCACGTCGTGGGAGCATTACGCCATTGTCACTGGCTGACGATCACGAACTCGACGCGCCGGTTCTGGTCGCGGCCTTCCTGTGTGCGATTGTCAGCGATGGGGATGGTCTCGCCGAACCCCGTCGCCACCATGCGCCCGGCCGCCACGCCCCGCTTGAGGAGGTAGGTGCGGACCGAGTCAGCACGCTTCTGCGACAGCTTGAGGTTGGCCGCGTCGCGACCCTTGCTGTCGGTGTGACCCTCGATGCGCACGACGATCGTCGGGTTGTCGGCCAGCGCCATCGCGACCTCGTCGAGCATGGGAAAGCTCACGGGCTTGATGGTGGCCTTGTTGTAGGCGAAGTAGATCGTCTGTTTCAGCTCGATCTTGTCCTTCGTCACGACGATCAGCTGGTACTTCTGCGGGCAGCCGTCGGGCGTCTCGGCGAACTCGTTGGGGCACTTGTCGTCAGGTGTCGGGTGATCGACCACCTTGTCGTTGTCGTTGTCGGGGTCGGGGCAGCCGTCGTCGTCGACGAAGCCGTCCTTGTCCTCGGCCTGGTCGGGGCACTGGTCGATCCGGTCGGCCAGGCCGTCCTGATCGTTGTCGTCCTCGGGGCAGCCGTCCTTGTCCTCGAACAGGTCGATGTCCTCGGCGACGATCGGACAGGCGTCGTCGCCGTCGAGCACGGCGTCGCCGTCGTTGTCGGGATCCGGGCAGCCGTCCTTGTCCTTGAAGCCGTCCTTGTCCTCCGGCTCCTTGGGGCACTCGTCGACGTCGTCGAGGATGCCGTCGCCGTCGGAGTCGAGGCGCGTGACCTCGAGCACCTGCGGCTCGTTGCTGATCGCGACGGTGGGCGCGCACTTCTCGCGCGGTGACTTGCGCACCGCCTCGTTGGCGTTCTCGTCGGCGATCTCGAGCTCTTGCTTGGCGCGGTAGTAGTCGCCCTCGTCGAGCTCTTGCTCGGCGAACGTGGTGTGCGACTCGGCGCGCGCCAGCTCCTCGGGCGCGCACTTGTAGGCGCCGTTGTCGCGCGCCTTCTTGATGACCCCGTGCAGCGCGTCCACGCGACCCTGCAGCTGGCTGCCGCCGCACGAGGTGGCGCACACGAGCAGCGCGAGCGCGAGCGCGCGCGTCACTTGGCCTCTCCCGGCGAGGCGCTGGGATCGATCGGCGACTCGTCATCGGGATCGGCGTCGGGATCCGGCGCGGTCTGCTGATCGGTCGCGATGCGCCGCGCCTTGCGCGCCATGAGCTCGGCGCGCTTGCCGAAGCGGATGGCCGCCTGGTAGTCGGCGTAGCCGGCCTCTTCGCGCGCCTTGTGCAGGTACAGCTGCGCGGTGGTGAACTCGTAAGGCGCGAGCTTGGCCGCGCCTGCCGATCTCGCGGCCGCGACTTCGGTCGCGGCACGCTGAGTCACCTGGGATAGGTATTGGACCGGCCCGCAGGCAGCCCCCACGGCGACGTACACGAGTAGTACGAGCCCAGTGCAGAACGCTCTCACCCAGCGGCCTCCTCGAAACCGGACGCTAGCACGAGCGCCATAGGTAGGGTCAAGGATTGCGGGGGGTTATGCCAGCGTCGGGCGCGGAAATCCGAGCGAGCGCAGTCAGCGCGCCGCGGCGCGACGGCCGTCGCGGTAGAGTTCGTAGGCCACGACCGCGGCCGCGGCGCCCACGCCGATGAGCACGGCGATGAGCACGTAGCCGAGCTTCACGTCGAGGATGGGCAGCGCGTGGCCGCTCTGGAACTGCTCGTAGGTACCGTAGTGGGTGATGCGCCGGCGCAGGACGAGCAAGAGCAGCAGCAGCAGCGCGGCGACAGCCGGCAGGGCGACGCGCAGGATGGGCTCCTTGCCCGAGCGCACCAGCCGCGCCGCGCCGTAGTAGCCGCCCACGAGCGCGCCCGCCTGCGCGGCCAGCACGGTGATGAGCGCCAGCCGGGGTACCTTGGCCGAGTCGATCAGGTAGAGCCAGCTCCAGTCGGAGTGCGCGAGATAGAAGTAGATCGCGCACGGCGCCAGGATCATGGCGCCGAACAGCAGCACCAGCGAAATCGACGGCTGCGACCACGGTCCGTCGACGCGCACGCGCTCGCGGGCGCACCAGCCGAAGAACGAGCCCAGCCATCCTACGACGAGCAGATCGAGCGGGATGACATGCCTCCGAGGGTCAACCTATCACGACTCGGGCTCGGCTCGCGCGACCGCGCCCGGCGGATCGGCGACGAGACCGGGGCCGAGCAGCTCGCCGGCGGCGACGAACGGGTAGCTGGCCTCGCGAACGATCGTCGGCGCCGTTGCGGGCACCAGCGAAGGCGGCGGCACCCGCGCCTCGAGCTCGCCGGCGACGAACGTCGCGCCCACCGGCGAAGGCGGCGCCACGACGCCATCGGACGGCGTGCCGTCGCTCTCGCCGACCTCGGCGACGCCGAAGAGCGCCGCGCGCGTGATCGAGCCGTCGCCGGCGATGACCAGCCACGGCTCGGCATCGGGGAGCGCGGCGCGGGCGGCAGCGGGCGCCGCGCCCGGCGTGGTCTCCTCGATCGTCATGCGCGTGATCAACGTGGCGCTGCCGACCTCGAGGTCATCGTCGGTGTAGCCCTGCAGCGCGGGGCTGGTGTCGGGGAGCACGCCGCCGTCGTCGCCTTCGTGGTCCAGGAGGGCGTCGTCGCCGTCGGCGGAGCGGGCGACCAGACCCGGCGGCGAGAACGCCAGGCGCGTGGGCGCCGCGCCGACCGTGTTCCAGGCCTCGGGCGGCAGGATCGTGGCGTAGGCCTCGAGGATACGGCGGCGCAGCGCGCTCGCCGGGTAGCGCGCGCGTACCCGCTTCTGCCCGGCCTCGGCCAGGCGTGTGCGCAACGGCTCGTCGGAGAGCACGCGCACGATCTTGTCGGCGAGGTCGCGCGGGCTGAGCGGATCGAAGAGCAGCCCCTCGACGCCATCCTGGATGAGCTCGCGCACCGACGAGCGGCGCGGCGCGATCACCGCGCGATGGCAGGCCAGGTACTCGAGCAGCCGGGTCGGGAAGCTCGCCAGCGGCCGCTCGACCAGATCCGCGGCCGCGGGCGCGACGCACACGGTGGCACGCGAGATCACCCGCGCCATGTCCTCGTTGTCGATAGCGCCGAGCAGCTCGACGTGCGGCGCGAGGCCGAGCTGATCGAGCGCGGTGCCCAGCGGATCCATGAACTCGCGCGCGAGCGGGCCGGCCAGCACCAGGCGCGCGGGCAGGCGCTCGACGACGTCGCGGAAGGCGTGCAGCAGCACGCGCACGCCGTGGCCGCGCGCGATCGAGCCAGTGTAGAGCACGACCGGCGCGTCGTCCGCGCGGCGGGGCCCGCCGGGCTCGCTGTCGAAGCGATCGACGTCGACGCCGGGCGAGGCGACCACGACGCGCTCGGCGCGCGCCGACGGCAGCCGCTGCAGCAGGAAGCGCCGGCCCATCTCGGTGCCGGTGAGCACGAGGTCGGCCTGCTCGCAGCAGAGCGCCTCGGCGTCGGCGAGGTCGTCTCGGCCCT
The DNA here is from genome assembly GCA_046595695.1 of Haliangiales bacterium. Classification (GTDB taxonomy): domain Bacteria; phylum Myxococcota_A; class Polyangia; order Haliangiales; family SHYZ01; genus JBKJOI01. The sequence continues at coordinate 6,332 of JBKJOI010000631.1, forward strand.
CGCCCGGGAGCGCGTCGCCGTGCACGCTGCGCGCGACGTCGAAGACGGTGCGGTAGCCGAGCGCGTTGCGCTTCTCGATCACCGGCAGCCCCGCCCACGCGTCGCGGAAGTGCACGACGTCGTACTCGGCGCCCTCGAGCTGGCGGCGCACCGCGCGGCGGAAGGCTTCGATGCGCGCCGACAGGCTGCCCTCGCTCACCGGGACGCGCAGCATGCGCGTCTTGTGGAAGCGCTCGACGTACGCGAGCTCACCCACCCGCAGGGTCAGGACGTCGACCGTGAAGCGACTCGCGAGCGCGCGTACCACGTGCAGGAGCTGGACGCCGTGCCGGTCCGGACCAGGCACGACCGAGAAGCCCACGACCAGGACCCGAGCCAATCAGCCCCCCTCCACCCGCGCCAAAATGGGCCAAACCCTTGCGTTTATTCTTGATCGACGCCAAACGCTGTTATATTACCGCGCCCTACAGTAGCACTCAACGCCCGGTATCTACGGGTACCTGCTCGTTCGGGAGGTTCCAAGGTGAAGGCACTCATCGCGTACCTGCTCGACAACCTGATTCTGGACTTCAAGGGTGATCTGACCCTCGAAATGGTTCGCGAGTTCCTCCGCGACGACGACAGCCGTGAAGGCCGCGCGCTCCTGGCCAAGCTGGTCGAGGATCGCGGCGTCTCCGACATGATGATCACCCTCGCCGACTGCCTCCAGGACAACCTGCGCAACGGCATCACCGAGGAATCGGTGCGCGAGCAGGTCCGCACGTACGCCGAGTCGTAGTCCCCGCGCTCCGCCTCTTCCGCCTCCGTCAAAGCTTCGCGTCACATCACCCGCGCCGGCGAGAACGGCGCCAGGTCGATGCCTGCGCGTCCATCGACAATCAAGTCGCGGACGATCTCGGCCGTGACCGGCGAGAGCAGGATTCCATTCCGGAAGTGGCCGGTGGCGAAGACCAGACCGGCGATGGCGGCCTCGCCCAGGATGGGCAGGTCGTCGGCGGTGGCGGGACGGAAGTTGGCCCAGGTCTCGATCACCGGCGCGTTCGCCAGCGCGGGCACGAACGCGAGCGCGAGGTTCAGCACGTGCGCCAGGCCGCCCGCGGTCACCGCCTTGTCGTAGCCGACCAGCTCCATGGTCGAGCCGGCGAGCACACGCCCGTCGGCGCGGCCGACCACGTAGCCGCCGGGCGCCACGATCGTGCCCTGGACGGCGGGCGGGCGGGTCTCGAGCAGCGCGATCTGGCCGCGCATCGGGCGCACCGCGGCGGGCGGCAGGGTGGCGCCCTCGACCAGCGAGGACCAGCTGCCCGCCGCGACGACGACGTGGCCGGCGGAGATGCGCTCGCCGTCGAGCTCGACGCCGAGCACGCGCGTGCCGTCGTGGACGACGCGGCGGACATAGGCGCCGGTGACGAAGCGCGCGCCGGCGCGCGCCGCGGCCTGCGAGAGAGCGCGCGCGTACGGGCGCGGGTCGAGCTGGTGATCGTCGGGGAAGTAGAGGCCCGAGCGCCACGGCGTGCCCGTCAGGTGCGGCTCGACCGCACGCAGCGCCTGAACGCCGCGCAGCCAATCGAGGCGCAGGCCACGCTCGCGCTGCCACGCGTAGCGCTGCTCCAGGCGCAGCTCGTCGTCCTCGGACGCGCACAGCGCGAGCACGCCGGTGCGGCGGTAGGCGATGTCGATCCCGGTGACGTCGCGCAGCTCGTCGGCGAGCGCGGCGAAGCGCGAGCGTGAGCTCAGCGACAGGTCGGTCAGCAGCGACGGGCCGGTGGACTCTTCCTGCGCGGCGAGGATGCCGGCCGCGGCGGACGAGGCCTCCGCGCCCGGGATGGAGCGCTCGAGGACGACGGTGCTGACGCCCGCCTGAGCGAGGCGCAGGGCGATCGAGCAGCCCATGACGCCGGCGCCGATGATGACGCAGTCGGCGGAGGCAGCGGAGGCGGACGATGACGCCGGCATGGCCGCAGATGTAGCACGCCTGCGCGGGTCGATGCCTGCGCGCGCCGACTCCCGTGGCCTCGGCTACCCGACGACCTTGTTGCGGCCGCCGCGCTTGGCCTCGTACAGTCGCTCGTCGGCCTTGCGGATCAGATCCTGGCCGGTCACCACCGCCTTGGGATCCATGACCGAGACCCCGAGGCTGATCGTGACGGTGAGCGAGTGCTCCTCCCACTTGATCGCCTCGCGGGTGACGAGCATGCGCAGCGACTCGGCGAAGGCCATGACGCCGTGGTACTGGGTGTCGGGGAGGACGCAGCAGAACTCTTCGCCGCCGTAGCGGGCGAGCAGGTCCTCGCGCCTGATACGCGGGCGGAGCCGGCGGCAGACCTCTTTCAGCACGTGGTCGCCGGCGAGGTGGCCGTAGGTGTCGTTGACCTTCTTGAAGTTGTCGAGGTCGAACATGACCAGCCCGAGCGGCTGCGAGTGCCGGTTGGCGCGCGCGACCTCGCGCTCGAGGAACTCGACGAAGAAGCGCTTGTTGTGGACGCCGGTGAGGCCGTCCAGGATCGACATCCGGTAGATCTCTTCGTGGTAGGCGGCCTCGCCGGCGTCCACAACAAGCGCTTCTTCGTCGAGTTCCTCGAGCGCG